>DASZGP010000306.1:0-3171 GCA_035938695.1 Candidatus Dormiibacterota bacterium
CCTGCGTGCTCTGCGCCACCCTGCTGATCAACTCCAACGTGGCCCACGTGCTCTACCGCCGCGAGTACCGGGACCGTGGCGGCGTCGACCTGCTCCACCGCGCGGGCGTCGACGCCCGGCTCTTCAACGAGCTCAAGGACCATTTCCGGGAGCCGGTCGAGGCATGATCGCGGCCTGGATCAACCCCGCCGACAACCCCCTGGCGCCGGATTTCTACCGCCTCCTGAGCCACAACTTCGGGCCCGCGCTGGCGCCCTTCCTGGTCGCCCTGGCGGTGACCCTGGCGCTGGTGCCGGTGACCCGCTGGCTGTCCTTCCGGGTCGGCGCGGTGGCCGAGCCGGGCGGGCGCAACATCCACGCCCGGCCCACCGGCCGGCTCGGCGGGCTGGCGCTGGCGGCGGGATTCCTGGTCGCCGGGCTGCTCTTCGGCGGCGGCGGCAGCTACCCCGGACGGCAGGTCGCCGGGCTGCTGGTGATCACCGCGGTCACCACGGCCCTGATGGCGATCGACGACATCAGGACCATGCGGGCTCGCGACAAGTTCGTCCTCCAGGTCCTGCTCGCCCTGGCCGTGCCGACCCTGGCGGGGATCAGGATCGGCTTCGTCAACCTCGGCGGCGGCCACGTGGTCCAGCTCGGGCTGCTCCTCGGCGTGCCCCTGACGGTGGTCTGGCTGCTCGGGATGCAGAACACCCTGAACCTGCTCGACGGCGTCGACGGCCTGGCCGGCGGGGTGGCCGCGATCGTGGCCCTCGCCCTCCTGCTGGCGGCGGTCAACCGCGAGCAGAGCAGCCCCGACCAGCTCACCGTGGTCCTGCTCTGCGCCGCGCTGGGCGGCGCCTGCCTGGGCTTCCTGGTCTTCAACTTCCACCCCGCCAAGATCTTCATGGGCGACAGCGGGGCCCACTTCCTGGGCATGGCGCTGGGCATCCTGAGCATCTTCGGCATCGCCAAGGGGGCGGTGGTCTTTGCCCTCTTCGTGCCCCTGACCGCGCTCCTGGTGCCGATCGCCGACACCGGGCTGGCGATCGTCCGCCGCCGCCGCCACGGGCTCTCCATCGCCCACCCCGACACCGCCCACATCCACCACCAGCTGCTGGACTTCGGGCTCAGCCAGCGCCAGACCTGCCTGGTCTTCTACTTCGCCACCGGGATCACCTCGGGGCTGGGGCTGATGCTCTTTGGCCACCGCAAGATCCTGGCCGTGGTGGTGGTGCTGCTGGTCATCGCGCTGAGCACCATCCTCGGCGACCGGCTGTACGAGCTGGAGTTCGGCGCCGCCCGGCCGGAGGCGGGGGCGAAGCCTGGCGAGCTGACCCGGGAGGCCGGGTGACGCGACTGTCAGGTTCTGTGCTTTTGCTAGACTCTGCCCCGGCTGTTGGGGGTCCATAAGTGGATGCCTGGCAGTCGTTCGCGCGTATATCCGGAGTTGCTTTCCAGGTCTTCGCGGCGGTGCTGGTATGCATCCTCGTGGGGGTCGGGATCGACCACCTCGTACCGGCCTTGGGGAACATCGGCGCGCTCGTCGGGGGTGCGCTGGGGTTCATCGCGGCGATCTACGTGATGGTCACGGGGCTGCGGGCGTACGTCAACTCGGAACCGCCACCACCCAAGATCGAACCGAAGGAGTAGAGGAAACCTTTGATCCCGGGAGTCGCTCAAGCCGCCCAGGTCGTCCCCTTCTTCCCGGAGATCAAGGCCCCCCCGATCAAAGCCGAGCCGGTGCTCCAGATCGGCGGCCTGACGGTCACCAACTCGATGCTCGGGGCGATCCTGGCGTTCCTGGTGGTCGTGGTCCTGATCGTGGCCATGACCCGCCGGCTGGACGAGCGGCCGGGGCGCTGGCAGATGTTCGTGGAGATGGTCGTCGGCGGTCTCTACAACTTCTCCAAGAACGCCGGCGGGGCCACCGGGGCGGCGCTCTTCCCGCTCTTCGGGGGGCTCCTGATGTGGCTGCTGGTCAACAACTGGCTGGCCCTGGTGCCGGGCTTCGGCCAGATCCTGGTCAACGGCAAGGAGGGCTCGTTCCCGCTCTTCCGGGCCATGAACGCCGATTTCAACTCGCCCCTGGCGCTGGCCCTGATGGTCTTCTTCCTGATCCACATCTACGGTGTGCGCAGCCACGGGCTCGGCTACTTCGTGGAGTTCGTCAACGTGCCGGCGCTGCTGCGAGGCCGGTTCATCGACTTCGTGGTCGGCATCTTCCACACCATCGGCGAGTTCGCCAAGATCATCTCGCTCAGCTTCCGGCTCTTCGCCAACATCTACGGCGGCGAGATCCTGATCGCGGTCATCCTGGGCCTCGCGGGCCCGGTGGCGGTGATCTTCTACGGCCTCGAGGTCGTGGTCGTGGCGGTCATCCAGTCGCTGATCTTCGGCCTTCTGGCCCTGATCTACATCAGCCTGGTCTCCCAACACCAGGAACACCCCGGCGAGCACGGCGAGCCGGGTCCCACGCACTAAGGAGGAAACCTTGGACGCTCACGCAGCACAGCTTCTCGGCGCGGGCCTGGCCATCGGCCTGGGCGCGATCGGCGCCGGCATCGGTATCGGCAACGTCTCCGGCAAGGCGGTCGAGGGTATCTCGCGCCAGCCCGAGCTCAAGAACGACCTGCAGCAGGTGATGATCCTGGGCATCGTCTTCGCCGAGACCGTGGCGATCTACGCCCTGGTCGTGGCGCTGATCCTGCTCTTCGTCGCCAAGTAGGCCGGAGCCAGCACAGACCCCGATGTCGACCTTCTTCGACAGCTTCGGCGTCAACGCCGTCAGCCTGATCTTCTACCTGCTCCTCTTCGGGCTGGTCCTGACCCTGCTCTCGCGGTTCGCCTTCAAGCCGGTGCTCCGCGCCATCGAGGACCGGCAGCGCAAGATCGACGAGAGCCTGGACGCCGCGCAGTCGGCGGCCGGGTCGGTGGAGGAGAACCGGCGCAGGGCGGAGGAGGCGCTGCGCGAGGCCAGCGCCCAGGCCCAGGAGATCCTGAGCCGGGCCAACAAGGCCGCCGCCGAGGTCCGCGAGCAGGCCACCGCCGACGCCAGGACCCAGGCCGACGCGATCGTGGAGAAGGCCCGCGCCGAGATCGAGCGCGAGCGCGCGGCGGCCGTGGCCGAGCTGCGCCAGCAGGTCGTCGACCTGGCCCTCCTGGCGGCCGGCAGGGTCATCGAGGCCAACC
>DASZGP010000307.1:0-8610 GCA_035938695.1 Candidatus Dormiibacterota bacterium
CTCGCGCATCTCCTCGCCGATCGTGGTGATCGGCCCGTGGCCGGGATAAACGATGGTCTCCGGCGGGAGCAGGTAGAGCTTGTCCTGGATCGAGGCCAGCAGCGCGTCGGTGGAGCCGCCGGGGAGGTCGGTCCGGCCGACGCCGCGGCGGAAGAGGGTGTCGCCGCCGAGGAGGCGGTCGCCGAGCAGGAAGCAGACCGAGCCGCGGGTGTGGCCCGGGGTGTGGATGACGTCGAAGGCCAGGTCCTGCCAGCCGACCGCCATGCCCTCCTCGAGGTCGTGGTCGACGACCGGCTGGCCGAACTGGTCGGGGTCGAGGCCGAACTGGCGCATCACCTTGGGGTTGCGCTCGAACTGCTCGCGGTCGAGGGGGTGCATGTAGGTCGGCGCGCCGGTCAGCTCGCGCACCTTGGGCACCCCGAAGACGTGGTCGATGTGGCCGTGGGTGAGCAGGATGTGGTCGACCTTGAGGTCCTCCTTCTCGATCAGGTCGACGATCGCCTCGAACTGCAGGCCGGGGTCGAGGACGATCACCGCCTTGGTGTCGCGGCGCTGGACCACCAGGCAGTTCTGGTCGAAGTAGGGGTCGGCGAAGCCGCGGATGTGGAGGCGGTCGGTGACGGTTTCGGTCATGGCGCTTGATCTCCTCCTGGGGGCTCCGCGGCCGGGGAGCGCTGGCGCAGGGCCTCGTACATCACGATGGCCGCCGCGACCCCGGCGTTCAACGACTCAACCTTACCCAGCATGGGCAGGCGGACGAGCTGGTCGCAGCGCTCGCGGACCAGGTGATGCAGGCCCTCGCCCTCGGCGCCGACGACGATCGCCGCGCGGCCCCGGTAGTCCGCGCGGTCGTAGGCCATCTCCCCCTCGCCGGCCAGGCCGACGATCCAGAAACCGGCTTCGTGGAGCCGCTCGACGGCCTGGGCGATGCGCCCCACCTGGGCGATCCGGATGTGCTCCACCGCCCCCGCCGAGGCTTTGGCCACGGCCGCGGTGACCTCGGCGGAGGCGGTCCTGGCGACCACCACCGCGCTGACCCCGGCCGCCTCGGCGGTGCGGCAGATGCTGCCCAGGTTCTGGGGGTCCTGGACCCCATCGAGGAGCACCAGCAGCGGGTCGGCGCCGTCGAGGACCTCGTCGAGGTCGAGGTAGACCCGGCGGTGGACGTAGGCCACCACCCCCTGGTGGGCGTCGCTGTGGGCGATGGCCTCGACGCGGCGGCGGTCGGCGGTCTCCACGGGGACGCCGCGTTCGGCGGCCAGGGCCATGATCTCGTCCAGCCGGGGATCGCGCTCCAGGCCCTCGGCGACCACCAGGCGCTTCATCCCGCGGCCGGCGCGGAGCGCCTCGCGGACCGGGTTGCGGCCGTAGACCAGCGACGGCGGCCGGTTCACCGCGGTGGCCGCCTCGCCGGCGCGATCGCCAGTGCGCTCGGGGCGCCGCCAGCGGGGCCACGGCCGGAGGGGCTCACGCGGGCGCCAGGAGGACGACCGCGTGGGCGGCGATGGCCTCGCCGGCGCCGATCTCGCCGAGCCCCTCGTTGGTCTTGGCCTTGATGCTGACGCGGTCACCCGGCACGCCCAGGGCGCCGGCGACCGCCTCCACCATGGCGGCGCGGTACGGCCCCAGCCTGGGCACCTCCAGGACCACGGTGACGTCGGCATTGGCGACGCCCAGGCCCAGCCGGGCGACGTGCTCGACCGCCAGGCGCAGGAGCTTGAGGCTGTTCGCGTCCCGCCAGCGCGGGTCGGCGCTGGGGAACAGCGCCCCGATGTCACCGGCGGCGGCGGCGCCGAGCACGGCGTCGGTGAGGGCGTGGCAGACGGCATCGCCATCGGAGTGGCCGGCCAGGCCCAGGTCCCAGGGCAGGGTGACGCCGCCCAGCACCAGGGGGCGGCCGATGACCAGGCGGTGGACGTCGTAGCCGTGGCCGACGCGGACCAGGGGTGCACCGCCCGCGTCCCCGGTGGCGGCCTCGCCCGGCCCGCCGGCGCTGGGGCCCCCGCTCACGCGGTGCGGCCGCCCGCGGCCGGGGCCGGCGCTCCGGCGAGGTGGGCGCGCAGCGCCACCAGGTCCTCGGGCGTCGTCACCTTGACGTTGGCGGCCTCACCCTCGACCAGCCGCACCGGCAGGCCGAGGCGCTCCACCAGCTCGGCGTCGTCGTCCACCTCGGCGCCGCGGGCCAGGCCCTCGCGGTGGGCTCGGAGGAGGAGGTCGAACCGGAAGGCCTGCGGGGTCTGCACCGCGACCAGCGCGGCGCGCTCCAGCGAGCGCCTGACGAAACCCTGGCCGTCGGCCTCCTTGACGCTGTCCCTGACCGCGATCGCCGCTGTCGCGGCGCCGTGCTCGCGGGCGGCGGCCAGCGTGCGGCGGAGCAGGTCCGGGCCGGCCAGCGGGCGGGCGCCGTCGTGGACCGCGACCAGGTCGTGGCCCGCGGCCCCCGGCAGCGCGGCCAGGTACTCCAGCCCCGCTCGCACCGAGTCCTGGCGCCGGGCCCCGCCCAGGACCAGGTGCAGCGCCACGCCGTCCACCCGGCGCTGGACCAACGCCGCCAGGCTGTGCAGGTTGCCCTCCGACGCCACCACCACGACGGTGTCGACCTCGCCGCTGCCGACCACAGCGTCCAGCGCCCACTCCACCACCGGCCGGCCGCCGAGGTCCAGGAACAGCTTGTCGCCGGGGGCCCCCATGCGCACCCCGGACCCGGCGCAGACCAGGATGGCGGCGGCGGTCACGGATGGCCGATCCGCCCCGCCGCGGCCGGGGAGCCGAGCGCGGCCGTGGCGGCGGCGAAGATCATCCGGCCCGCCGGGGTCTGGATCACGCTGGTCACCCGCACCGGGAAGGTCTGGTTGAGGCGCGGCCGCCCGCCCTCCACCACCACCATGGTGCCGTCGACCAGGTAGGCCACGCCCTGGTTGGGCTCCTTGCCCTCCTTGATCGGGGTCACCACCAGCTCCTCCCCCGGCACCACGGCGGGCTTGAGGGCGTTGGCCAGGTCGTTGACGTTGAGCACCGCCACCCCCTCGATCTTGGCCAGCTTGTTGAGGTTGTAGTCGGTGGTCAGGATCGCCCCGTGGACCAGCTTGGCCAGGCGCAGCAGCTTCTCGTCGACCTCCGCGATGGCGATGAAGTCGGTGTCGCTGACCTCCACCGTCAGCCCCGGCATCCGGCGCAGCTCCTCCATGATCTCCAGGCCCCGCCGCCCGCGCTGGCGGCGCACCGGGTCGGCGGAGTCGGCCACCTGCTGGAGCTCGGTGAGCATGAAGTGGGGGGCGATCATCTTGCCCCGCAGGAAGCCGGCCTTGGCAATGTCCACGACCCGGCCGTCGATGACCACGCTGGTGTCGATCACGGTGATCGTGGCCGCCTCCAGGGGAATGCCCCGGAGCACCGCGAAGAGCTCGTCGCGCCGGCCCAGGCCGAGGCTGACGCCCCAGTAGCCCAGCAGAAGGGCCAGCGCCGCCGAGGTGATGAAGTTCAGGCCGTAGGGCAGCCAGCCGAGGAAGAACCCGGCCAGGGCGGCCAGGACCAGGCCCACCGTGAGCCCGATGATCGCCGACGCCAGGTCGGGCAGCGGGGTCTGCCGGAGCCTGGTCTCGAACCAGTAGAAGGGGCGCGTGGTGACGTATTCGAGCCCGAAGAACCCGAATATGCCTCCGGCCAGCGAGCAGAGAACGAGGACGGCGCTCCGTTCGCCGAAGCCCCCCGGGGTCGCCCCTTTGGTGATGATGAAAAGGGCGTACTCCAGCCCGCCGACAACGCCGAAGAGCAGTCCGACAAAGCGGACCACCCGCCGCGCGGTCACGTTGGACACCTCCTTGGTCGGGCCCGCCGGGCCGAGATCGTGGTGGCTGGGCGGGCTATGTACGGATGAGATCGATGATGTGGCCCTCCCGGCGACCCGGGAGGGAATGGATGGCTCCAGTATGAGCCAGCCTCCCGCTATTTGAAACAGGCCGCGACCGCCTCCCGGATGTCGCCCACCCCGGTCACCGCGATCCCCGGGACGGGACCGAGGGACTCGGCCGCGCGCCGCCCCACCAGGGCCCGGGTGAACCCCAGCCGGGCGGCCTCGCCGAGGCGCCGCTCCAGCCGGCGGCAGTCGCGGACCTCACCCGCCAGCCCCATCTCCCCGGCCACCACCAGCCCGCGTGGCAGTGGCCCGTCGCGCAGGCTGCCGGCGACCGACAGCGCCAGGGCCAGGTCGGCCGCGGGGTCGCTGAGGCGCACCCCGCCGACCACGTTGACGTAGACGTCCTGGGAGGCCAGCTGCAGCCCGGCGCGCTTCTCCAGCACCGCCAGGAGCATGTGCAGGCGGTTCAGCTCGACCCCCGTGGCGCTGCGCCGGGGCAGGCCGAAGGGGGTGGCGCCGACCAGGCTCTGGATCTCCACCAGCAGCGGCCGGCTGCCCTCCAGGGCGGGGAAGACGGCGGTGCCGGGCGCGCCCAGGCTGGCCTCGTCGTAGAAGCTGCGGGCGGGGTCGGCCGCCTCGCGCAGCCCCTCCTCGGCCATCTCGAAGACGCCCAGCTCGTCGGTCGAGCCGAAGCGGTTCTTCTGCCCCCGGAGCAGGCGCAGCTGGCCCTGGGCCTCGCCCTCCAGCTGCAGCACCGCGTCGACCAGGTGCTCCAGCACCTTGGGCCCCGCGACCGCGCCCTCCTTGTTGACGTGCCCGACCAGGAAGACCGCCGTGCCGCTGCGCTTGCAGAAGGCCATCACCCGCTGGGCCACCTCGCGCACCTGGGCCACGCTGCCGGTGGCCGAGGCGATGTTGGGGTCGCTGACGGTCTGCACCGAGTCGAGCACGGCGACGGCGGGGCGCAGGTTTTCCAGCGCGGCGAGCGCCTCGTCGAGGTCGTTGGTGGCCAGCGCGTGAATGCTGCCGGTGGGCAGCCCGAGGCGGTCGGCGCGCATCCGGATCTGGTGCAGCGACTCTTCGCCGGAGATGTAGAGCGCGGCTGCCGGAGCGGAGGTGCTGGCGGTCTCCAGCGGGGTGGCCGGGGTGGCCGGTGCCGCCGGGGTGGCCAGTGCCGCCGGGATGGCCAGTGCCCCCGGGTTGGCCGGTGCCGCGCTCTGGAGGGGGGTGGCGGGGGGATGGGGTGTACCACGGGCCTGTCCCGTGGTGGGTCCCATCCCACCGACAGGACCCCCCAGACCGCGCTGCCTCGCTCCATCCGCGGCCGCCGCGCACAACTGCAGCAGCAGCGTCGACTTCCCGATCCCCGGATCACCCGAGATCAGCACCAGCGACCCCCGCACCACTCCCCCGCCGAGGACGCGATCAAGCTCGCCGATGCCCAGCCGCAACCTGGGCTGGCGGGCGCCATCGACCTCCGAGAGCGGCAGCGTACCCTGCAGCGCCGCCGCCGCCACCGCCCGGCCGGCCCGCGCGGCGCCGGAACCGGGGCCGGCGGCCCGGGCGGGCGCCCGCTCGACCTCCTCGACGTACGAGTTCCACGCCCCGCACTCGGCGCAGCGCCCCTCCCAGCGCCCGGAGACGTGGCCACACTCCGAGCAGACGTGGACCGTCCGGACCTTGGCCACGGGCACCTCAGGCCGGGGGGCGCCGGGTCAACCTGCTCCCCTCCCCCCTCGGAGGGTCAGCCCTCGGTCTCCGCGCCGGACGGGGCCGCCGCGGCGGCCGCCGGCTTGGGCTCCTTGGGCTCGCGCTTCCTCTTGGTCTCGACCACCTGGTGGGTGAGGACCACCTCGCCCTTCTCGTCGATGTCCACGAGCACGATGTCGCCGGCGCGGTACTTGAAGCGCAGCAGGTCCTCGGAGAGCGGGTCCTCGATCAGGCGCTGGATCACCCGGCGCAGCGGCCGGGCCCCGTAGACCTTGTCGAAGCCCTCCTCGGCGATCTTGTCCTTGGCCTTCTCGGAGATCTCCAGGCGCATCTCCTGGGTGGTCAGGTGGGCGGTGATCCGGACCAGCATGAGGTCCACGATGCGGCGCATCTCCTCGCGCTCCAGGCGCTTGAAGACCACCACCGCGTCGATCCGGTTGAGGAACTCGGGGCGGAAGACGCGCTTGAGCTCGTCGAGGATCGTGGTGCGCATCTTCTGATGCTCCTGGTCGGTCATCCGGTCGTCCGGCACCGATGGCTGGAAGCCCATCGAGGTGCCCGAGCCGAGGCCGGAGACGCCCAGGTTGGAGGTCATGATGACCACCGTGTTGGCGAAGTTGACGGCCTTGCCCTTGGCGTCCGACAGCCGCCCGTCCTCGAGGATCTGGAGAAGCATGTTGAAGACCTCGGGGTGGGCCTTCTCGATCTCGTCCAGGAGCACCACCGAGTAGGGACGCCGGCGCACCGCCTCGGTCAGCTGGCCGCCCTCGTCGTAGCCCACGTAGCCGGGCGGGGAGCCGACCAGGCGGGCGGTCGAGTGGCGCTCCATGAACTCCGACATGTCGAGGCGGATGATGGCGTCCTCGTCGTCGAAGAGGAACTTGGCCAGCTGCCGGGCCAACTCCGTCTTGCCAACCCCGGTCGGGCCGAGGAAGACGAACGAGCCGATCGGGCGCTTGGGGTCCTTGAGGCCGGCGCGGGCGCGCCGCACCGACTGGGAGATGATCTTGACCGCCTCGTCCTGGCCGATCAGGCGGGAGTGGATCTCCTCCTCCATCTTGAGCAGGCGGGAGGTCTCCTCCTCGACCAGCCGCGACACCGGCACGCCGGTCCACGAGGAGACGATCTCGGCGATGTTCTCCTCGCCGACCTCGGGCACCGTCTGGCCCAGGGTGTCGCGCCACTTGGTCTCGGCCGTGACGTACTTCTCCTTGAGCTTCTTCTCCTTGTCCCGGAAGCTGGCGGCGGTCTCGTAGTCCTGCGAGGCGATCGCCTCCTCCTTCTGGATCTGGAGATCGCGGATCTCCTTCTGCATCTCGCGGAGGTCGTCGGGCAGGGTGGTCAGCTTCATCCGCACCCGGGCCGAGGCCTCGTCGATCAGGTCGATCGACTTGTCCGGCTGGGCGCGGTCGGCGACGTAGCGCGCCGAGAGCTCGGCCGAGGCCTTGAGCGCCTCGTCGGTGATCTTGACCCGGTGGTGCTTCTCGTAGAGCGAGCGCACCCCGTGGAGGATGGCGATGGTCTCCGAGAGGTTGGGCTCGTCGACGAAGACCGACTGGAACCGGCGCTCCAGCGCGGCATCCTTCTCGATGTACTTGCGGTACTCGTTGAGGGTGGTGGCGCCGATGCACTGGATCTCGCCCCGGGCCAGGGCCGGCTTGAGGATGTTGGCGGCGTCGATCGCGCCCTCGGCGGCGCCGGCGCCGACCAGGGTGTGCAGCTCGTCGATGAACAGCACCACCTCGCGGCTGGACCTGATCTCGTCGAGGATCTTCTTCAGCCGCTCCTCGAACTCGCCGCGGTACTTGGTGCCGGCGACCAGGGCCCCCATGTCGAGGGTCAGGACGCGCTTGCCCATCAGCGACTCGGGGATGTTGCCGAGCACGATGTTCTGCGCCAGCCCTTCGGCGATCGCGGTCTTGCCGACGCCGGGCTCGCCGATCAGGGCGGGATTGTTCTTGGTCCGGCGGGAGAGGATCTGGATCACGCGCTCGATCTCGGTGGCGCGGCCGATGACCGGGTCCAGGGTGTTCTTCTGGGCCAGGTCAGTGAGGTCGCGGCAGAACTGGTCGAGCAGCGGGGTCTTGGAGGGCTTCTTCTGGGCCTGCTGGCTCTCCTCCTCCAGGCCCGACTCGTGGAGCAGTCGGTCGATCTCGCCGCGGACCTTCTCCAGGCTGGCCCCGAGGTCCTCCAGGACGTGGGCCGCGATGCCCTCGCCCTCGATCAGCAGCCCGAGCAGGAGGTGCTCGGTGCCGACGTAGTTGTTGCCCATCCGGCGGGCCTCCTCGAAGGAGATCTCGATGACCTTCTTGACCCGGCTGGTGGGGATGATCTGCTGGATGATGATCCGCTCGTTGCGCCCCAGCACGGACTCGATGGTGGCCCGCACCTTGTTGATCTCGATGCCCAGGTTGTTGAGGACCTTGGCGGCCAGGCCCTCGCCCTCGCGGAGGAGGCCGAGGAGCAGGTGCTCCGTGCCGATGTAGCTGTGGTGCGAGCGCTCAGCCTCCTCCTGGGCCAGGGTCAGGACCTTCTTGGCCCTCTCGGTGAAGCGCTCGAATGGGTACATCGACATGACTTGGGACTCCTTATGTAGCGGGAACCTTGGGGGATGAAGGGTGGGTCGAGCACCCGCTTCGCCAATTATGACCAACCGGTCTTAAGGCGAAACGATTTCGTTGCACCTGCTCGGTCACGAGGCGGAAACCGGCCCCGGCCGGTTTTGCCGTGGCTGTTGCCCTACTCCTCGTCCGAGTACTCGGAGTACTCGTCGCCGTAGGCCCCGTAGTCCTCCTCGACCGCGCCCTGGGGGCGCTCCTGGAGCTGCTTGAGGGACAGCGAGATGCGGCGGCGGACCTTGTCCGCGTGGAGCACCTTGACCTTGAGCTTGTCCCCAGGCTTGACGACATCCTCCGTCCGTTCGACGTGCTCCCAGGTCAGCTCGCTGATGTGCAGCAGGCCCTCGATGCCGTCATCCAGCTGCAGGAAGGCGCCGTACTTCTTGGTCTTGGTGACCTCGCCGTGGACGATCGAGCCCTGGGGGA
>DASZGP010000308.1:0-10664 GCA_035938695.1 Candidatus Dormiibacterota bacterium
CGATGGGGTGCGCGTCGAGCCGATCCGGTGCCCGATCGCGGCCTACGAGGAGGTGGTGCTGGCGGTCGACGGGGTCGGCGATTCCTCGGCGCTGGAGGCCCGGCTGCAGGCGGCGCTGGTCGAGGAGCTGCCGCTGACCGCTTCGGCGACGGGGGCGCAGGCGGGGCCACAGGGGGCCCCGGCGGGGACACAGGCAGAGGTCCGCCTGGTCACCTGCCGGCTGGTCGGCCGCCGCGCCGCCAGCCTGGCGGTCGCCCCGGACTCCCTGGCCGCGGCCTGCGGCTCCGCGGGCCTGGGGGTGCGGGTGGTGGACGAGACCGCGCCCGAGTTCGACCTCGACGACCTGGCCCGCGAGCCCAACGCCCGGGGCCAGGCGCTGGCCCGGCTGCTGATCGCCGGCGACGACCTCTCACGGCGCGCCGCCACCCTCCTGGCGGAGTCCTTCGACGGCTCGCTGACCCCGCCGGGATGAGGCTGGTGCGGCTCCGGGTCCGGGGCTTCCGCCGCTTCCGCGACCTCGACCTCGACCTCGACCATCCCCGGCTCCTGGTGCTGGGGGCCAACGAGGCCGGCAAGACCACCCTGCTCGACGCGCTGCTGGCCGGGCTCTACGGCCTGGACCCCGTCCGGGGCGGCCGGGGCCACCCGGCCGCGCTGCGCGAGGCCACCCCCTGGGACGGCGGTGGCGCCGGTCTGTCCCTCTCCCTGCGGCTGAGCGACGGCCCCCTGATCGAGGTCGACTGGGACCTGACCGGCGAGCGCACCCGGGTCGTCGATCACGGCAGCGGCGAGAACATCTCGCCCGACTTCGCCACCGGCACCCACGGCTGGCGCGACGTCGGCGGCACCCTGCTGGGCCTGCCCGGCTCGGTCTTCCGCCAGCCGACCTGCGTCGGCGAGGGCGAGCTGGCCCGTATCGCGGAGCCCGCCGAGATCCGCAACAGCCTGCTCCGGATCGCCGAGTCCGGGGTCGACGAGATGGTCGAGGCCGCCCTCCGCCGCCTCGACGAGGGGGCTCTCCAGGCCAGCGTCCCGCGGGTCAACGCCCGGACCCGGCGCAACCTCCTGGGCCAGGAGCTGCGCGGCGCCGAGGCCGAGCTGGAGCGGGTGGCCGCCGAGCGTGCGGCGTTGGACGGGGAGGTCGGCGCGATCGCCGAGATCGAGGCGCGGCTGGCGGGCGCCGACGCCGCGGTGGTGGACCTGCGCGTCCGGGCCGAAGCCGAGCGCGTCGAGGTGGAGCGGCTGGCGCGGGAGGAGGCGGAGCGTTCGGCGGAGGCCGCGCGGCGGGCGGTCGAAGCCGAGCGGCAGGCCGCCGCGGCGGAGCGCGCCGCCTCCGAGCGCGCACTGCTGGCGGCGCGACGGGCGGCGGCCCGAGCCCAGGCCGTGGCCACCGCTGAGAGCCTGCGGGTGCGGGTGTCACGGCTGGAGGAGGCGGTCCGGGAGGTGGACGCGGAGGCGGCCGCGCTGCGGGCGGAGGAGGCGGCGCTGGGGCTGGACGCCGAGCCCGCCCCGCTGCCCGCGGATGAGGCGAAAGGCCCGGCTGACGCGGAGCCGGCAGGGGAGGGCACCCCGGAGGCGGGGGCCGAGGCGGCGCCAGCCCCCGCCAGCCCGCTGCCCTGGACCTCGGCCGAGATGGACGAGGCTCGCCGGCTCCTGGCCTCACCGCCGCCGGCGGAGCCGGCTCCGCCTCAGGTCTCCATCCCCGGTCTGACCCTCGCCGGTCTGGGCGTGGTCGCCCTCGCCGCCGGCATCCAGCTCCGCCAGGGTCTGGCCCTCGCCGCCGGGCTCCTGCTCGCGCTGGCGGGCGTGATCCTGCTCACCCGCCGTCCCATCCGGACCCCCGAGCCGGTGGTCGTCGCCGGCCGCGCCTTCCCCGACCGCGCCGCCGTGATGCTGGAGCTCGATCGCCAGCGGTCCCGAGCCCAGACCGCCGAACGGCGGGCCGCCCGGGCCGGCCGCCGCCGGGCCCTGGAGGAGCGCCGCGCCCGCCTCGACGCGCTCCTCGAAGGCCGGCCGCTGGACCAGTGGCGGGCCGACGCGACCGCCGCCCTGGCGGCGGTTCCCGACGCGGACGCGGGCGCAGAGGCGGAGGCGGGCGCCGGGCCGGGCGAGGTCTCAACACCTGACGCCGACGACTTCGAGCCCCATGCGCCGGTCGCGGTCCAGGATGCCGTCGCGGCTGCCGTCCCCGGCGCGGCCGCGGCGGGGGCCCCCCTGGCCGAGACCGCCGCCTCCGCGACCGCCGACCCCCTCACGGCCGCCGCCCCCGCGACCGCCGGCCCCCTCACGGCCGCCGTCCCCGCGACCGCCGGCGCCCAGACCACCGCTGCCTCGGAGGCCGACGCCGCCTCCGCGACCGCCACCCTCCTGGCCGCCGCCGAGCGTGAGGCCGCCGGGCTGCGGGACGAGCGGCTGGAGCGCCGGGCCAGCCTGGAACGGGGCGCCCGCCAGGTCCCCGAGATCGCCCCGCTGGAGGAGCGCGTCGCCGACCTGCGCGAGCGCATCGCCGCCCTGGAGGAGTTCGGCGCCGCCTGCTCGCTGGCGGCCGACACCCTGCGCCGGGAGTCGACCGCCCTGCGCCGGGCCTACGCCCCCAGGCTGCAGTCCATCCTCAGCCGCGACCTGGCCCGGGTCACCGACGCCCGCTACCGTGAGGCCATCGTCAGCGACGACTTCCGCATCCACCTGCGGGCCCCCGAGACCGCCGCCCTGGTCGAGTTGGAACGGCTCAGCCGGGGCACCCAGCAGCAGGTCTACCTGCTCCTCCGCCTGGCCCTGCTGGAGATCGTCGGCAGCGCCAGCGAGCCGCTGCCGCTGTTCCTCGACGACGCCCTGGCGCTGAGCGACGACCGCCGCCGCGGCGAGCTCCTGGCGGTGATCGCGGAGCAGCCCCGCCAGGTCGTCTACCTGACCGCCGGGGCGACCGCCGCCGACGCCTTCGGCCCGGAGTGGCGCCGCGTCGAGCTGCCCGCTCCGGACGGCTCCGCGGCCCAGGCCGCGCTGCCCGGCCTGGGGTAGGCTTCACGGCTTGGGCCCACCGGCTTGGGCCCACCGGCTTGGGTGGGTCCACAGCCCGGCAACAGGTCGCGAGCCGGCGTTGCGCGGACGGCCGGGCAGGCCGTAGACTCGCTGCTGCCCGGATGGACGGGCCCTCGCACGCCCGCGCGGGAAGCGGCGTGAGGGGAAGAGGACGACAAGGGGTTGAGGGCCAGCGGTGGATCAGCGGGGAAACTTGGCGCGCGGTCGGCTGCGCGCCCGCGTGCTCAGGCGGCCGGCGGGCGTCGTCGCGGTGGCGGTGGCGGTGCTGCTGCAGCAGGGCCTCTCGGTGGCTCCGGCCGCCGCCGGGGCGCCGATCCCCAAGGACCCGACCACCGTGGGCCAGGCCGCCAGCGGCGGCTACAAGGTCAACACCCCGGCGCCGCCGGGCCTGCTGCCCCGGCGCGGCCACGCCCAGGACTCGATCCTCGACGGGAGGGGCCTGCAGGCCGATCGGATCGGGGCCGACGTCCTCGACCCTCTGGTCACCAAGCTGCCCAAGCTGGGGGTCATGCCCAGCCTCGACGTCACCTCGCTGCTCAAGGGCCTCCCGCTGGCGCTGCCCAACCTGGGCAGCCTGCTGCCCTCGCAGGCCGACCTGGAGGGCGTGCTGGCCCGGGCCACCGGGGTGGTCGACAGCCTGGCCGGGACGCTCCGGGGCGTCGGCCAGGGCATCTACGCCGCCAACCAGGCTTCGCGCACCGCCGGCACCGCGCCCCCCGACTTCACGGTCTCGGCCTCCGCCGGCCCGACCCTCAACCCCGGCAACACCGCCACCTTCACCCTCACCGTCACCCCGCTCAACGGTGAGAGCAGCCCGGTCAGCCTGTCGGTGGTGGCCGGTATCACCCCGATCGTGCCCCCCAGCACGGTGGTCCTGGCTCCCTACGGCACCACCACCTTCACCATGGAGCCCCCGGGCCTCGAGGGGCCGGGAACCTACAGCGCCACCGTGGAAGCCGCCGACGACAACGGCAACGTCCACTCGACCAGCTTCAGCTACACCCTCACCACCACCCCCGCCGACTTCAGCCTGACCGCCTCCCCCAACCCCATCACCCTGCCGATCGGGGGCTCGGGCTCGATGAGCGTCGGCCTCAACGCGGTCAACGGCCTCAACAGCGACATCCAGCTCAGCGTGGTCCCCCTCAACAGCCAGCCGGTCCAGCCGGTGGCGACCTGGAACGGCCTGGGCCCGGCGACCGACGTGGGTCGCCCGTACTCGGCCCAGACCCTCGGCTTCACGGTGCCCGCGGCGACCAACTCGGGCAGCTTCAGCTACGACATCGTGGCCACCAGCTACAACGCCGCCCACGTCGACCAGGTGCTGCCGGTCACCGTGGTCGTGACCCAGGGCCCCGAGTTCAACCTCACGGTCTCCGCCGGGCCGACCTTCAACCAGGGCACCACCGGGACCTTCACCGCCTCGATCTCCCCGGTCAACGGCGAGAACCGCCCGATCGTGATCACCCCGGTGCCGGCCGCCCTGGCCCTCGGCGACGCCATCACCCCGCCCTCGGCGGTGGTCACCGCGCCGTACTCCCCGGTGACCTTCACGATCACCAGCAACGCCCACGTGCCGGTGCTCCTGACCGGCCCCTACAGCGTCACCGTCGAGGCCGCCGACCCCACCGGCCTGACCCACTCGGCCGGCACCAGCTACAACAAGACCGCGCTGGCCGCTGACTTCCGGCTGGCCGCCAACCCGGCCTCTCTGACCGTGGGCCAGGGCCGCTCCGGCGCCACCGGGGTCGCGATCAGCGGGCTCAACGGGATGAGTGCCGACGTTCAGCTCACCGTCACCCCGCCGGCGCCAACCACCACCCAGCCGATCGTCCCGGCGGCGACCTGGGGCAACCTGGCCCCGGCGGTCGACGTCGCGGCGCCCTACGCCGGCCAGACCCTGACCTTCACCGTCCCCGCCAACACCGCCATCGGCCAGTACCACTACACCGTCACCGGTACCAGCGCCAACTCGGCCTCGGCCACCCAGCAGATCGACGTGGCCCTCACCGTCGGCACCGGGACCGGGCCCGACTTCCGGCTCACGATGTCCGCCGGGCCGACCTTCAACCCCGGCACCTCGGGCACCTTCACGGCCACCGTCACCCCGGTCAACGGCGAGTCCTCGCCAATCGTCCTGACCCCCGACCAGGGGCCGGGCGTGGTCACCCCGCCATCGGTCGTGCTCCAGGCCCCGTACCCCCCGGTGACCTTCACCGTGGCGGCCAACGCCTCGGTCCCACCGGGCGCCTACGCCGAGGCCGTGACCGGCGTCGACGCCAACGGCAATCCCCGGCGCACGACCAGCTCCTACACCCTCACCACGACCCCCGCCAGCTTCGGCCTCTCGGCCTCGCCCAGCACGGTGACGGTCAGCCCCGGCGGCTCGGCCTCGCTCAACGTGGGCATCGCTCCGGCCAACGGGATGGGTGCCGACGTGGTCCTGACCGCCACCCCGGCGAGTGACAACCCGGCCCAGGCGATGCCGGTGCCGGCCTTCTCGACCCACCTCCCGGCGACCGACGTCTCCAGCCCCTACCCGGCCCAGGCTCTGACCTTCACGGCGCCCCCCAACGTCGTCGGCGGCACCTACCACTACACCGTCACCGGGGCCAGCTCCAACGCCAGCCCGGCCAACCGCGCGCTCGACGTCTGGGTCCAGGTGGCCAACTCGCCCGACTTCAGCCTCAGCGCCTCCGCCGGGCCGGCGATCAACCCCGGCTCGACAGGCACCTTCAGCGTGGGCGTCAGCCCGATCAACGGCGAGAGCGCCCCGGTCAGCCTGACCCCGGTCCAGACCGGCGCCGCAATCACCCCGCCGGCGGCGGTGGCCCAGGCGCCCTACGGCGTGTATCAGTTCACCGTCAGCGTCCCCGCCCAGGCCACCCCCGGCGTCTACACCGTCACCGTGGCCGGGGTCGATTCCCAGGGCCGCTTCCACACCGTCGGCACCACCTACACCGTGACCGCCAACGCGGCCAGTTTCACGCTCGCGGCCAACCCGGCGACGTCCAGCGTCCAGCAGGGCGCGTCGGGGGGCACCACGGTCTCGATCGTGCCGGCCAACGGCATGAACGGCGACATCCAGCTGACGGTGGCGCCGGGCTCCGACTCCGCCGCCCCGATCGAGCCGGTGGCGCTGTGGAGCAACCACGCCGCCGCGATCGACGTCAGCAGCCCCTACGCCGCCCAGGCCCTGACCTTCACCGTGCCCCCGCTGACCAACCCCGGCACCTACCACTTCGTGGTCACCGCCAGCAGCGCCGGCTCCAACCCGGCCACGCGCAGCCTCGACGTCTGGGTGGCGGTCCTTCCCGGCCCCTCGCCGGTGCCCAACCTGGGCCCGGTGTCGGCCGAGTTCCAGCTCACCGTCACCGCCGGCTCGACCACCCAGAACTTCAACCTGCTGCTCTGCGTGCCGACGCCGATCGACGCCCAGTCGACCGACCCGACCCATCCCACCACCACCGTCTCCCTCTGCCCGGTGCCGCTGGGGGTCTCGTCCCTGCTGGTGCCGCCGCTGGGCCAGCCGGCCCAGCTCTACCTCAGCGTCAGCCGGATCCCCGGCACGCCGCAGTTCCCGGCCCGCTTCCTGGCCAGCTACACCGTGCCCGGGGTGAACCCGATGACGGTGTACTTCGGGGCCGACTCGGGCGCCTCGGTCTACCCCGACAACGCCGTGGTCGGCGCCGCCAGCGACTACAACCCGCTGGGCAGCAGCGCCGCCATCCACACCACCATGGGCTGGTCGCTGAGCGGCCCCGAGGGCCGCATCCTGGTCGGCGCCAGCTCCTTCGGAGAGGCCGACATCTACCCCATCCCGGCCGGCAGCGGCACCTTCGCCCTGTCCTACGACAACGGCAAGTTCTCCTCCCAGCTGGCCAACACCAACCCGCTGCCACCCGGGCCCACCCCGACGGTGGCGGTCAGCACCGCCATCCCCAACACCAACGGCCAGGGCCGGGCGCTGCTGACCTGGACCAACATCCCCCAGGACTTCACCTTCAACCTGCACGCCGTGGTCCCGGCCAACGGCCAGCCCAACGGCTTCGACTTCGACGGCGCCCAGGCCCCCTCGGCCAACCCGGCCTTCGGCGTCCAGCTCGACCTCCTGACCAACAACGCGCTCAGCGGCCGGTACACCCAGAGCCCGCTCGGCGCCAGCTTCTCGGAGAACGTCCAGCTGACCCGCGACCAGAACCAGAACGTCACCGGGGTCGACGTCCAGGGCACTCCCGGCACCTTCTCGACGATCCTCCTCAGCTCGTATCAGGGCGGCGCGCCGGCGGCGGTCCTGGAGCTGGTCAACGTCTCCGGCTCGGCCTCGGAGGTCACGGTCAACCTCCAGGGGTCGGACAGCAGCGGCGCCATCGGCGTCACCCTCAGCGCCACCAACGCGCCGCAGTTCATCGGCATCGGCTCCTACTACGCGTCGCTGGCCGGCGGTTCGGTGACCTCGACCGTGCAGGGCTCCCTGACGTTGACCCAGGCTGGCGCCAACCCCTCGATCCCGGTCGGCATCCCGGCCGGCGTCCAGGCCGCCCTCACCGCCACCGGGGTCGACCCCAGCTTCAAGATCCAGATGCAGGTGCCGACCTCGGGTGACAGCGGCAGCGGCGCCGGCGCCGCCACCAGCTTCGAGATCTCGGGCTCGACGTCGGACTCGGTGACCGCCTCACATATCCTGCTGGTGGGCCAGGTCGATCCCTCCCACCGCGCCGCCGTGGTGATGAACGCGCTCGGGATGCAGTGGGACTTCAAGGTCACGCCCCACGGGACGACCACCTCCAACCTGGGGGTCGACCTCTCCGACGCCAACACCCCGTTCAGCCCGGCCGAGTTCAAGGAGATCTACGTCACCACCAACGTGACCGGCTCCTACCAGCCGGAGTACACCTTCGTCCTCCAGCGTGCCGGCAGCGACACCACCGGCAGGATCGCCCCGGCCGGCGCCACGGTGACTGTCAGCGACCCGCCGGCCACCTTCGACATGACCGTGCACGCCTCGGTGACCAACGCCAACGGCACCTGCTACGAGAACCTGGAGGTCAGCGGCAGCGACCCGTCGGCCGCTCCCGGGTCGGTCAGCCTGAGCTTCAACGGGCAGTCGGTGCAGATCCTCAACGAGTTCGTCACCGGCAGCTGGGCGGTGTACATCTCCGGCCAGGGCGCGACCGGCTGCAGCATGGACGCGGCCGCGCTCGAGGTCCACCAGGGCATCGGCCCCAACCCCGCCGGCCAGCTCGTGCTGAGTGCTCCGGCGCTGGGCACCCAGGGCACCGGGAAGCTGACCCTGACCGGCTTCGCGACCACCACCGACCTCTGGCTGACGCTGCTCCGCGACAGTGCCGGCAGCCCCGCCGGGGCGGTCATGAACGGCGACAACAGCGAGAACAACCCCTACTGGCGCCTCAACGTCGACCTGATCGTGGGCTCCAACATCGTCTACGCCTTCAACCTGGCCACCGGCGCCTACGCCGGCGGCGACCAGGGCAGCGCCGCCACCGCGGTGGCGACCAACGTGCCCCAGGTCTTCGGGCTGACGGTCAACCGGCCCACCCCCAGCTCGGTCTACGTCCAGTCCTCCAACCCGGCCCCGGCCCCGGCCGAGAAGCTGGTCATCATCGGGGTGGGGATCGTCGGGGCCAACACCGTCGAGCAGCTGACCATCGCCAGCTTCGACACCTCCACCGCGGTCCAGCTGACCGGTGACCTCTCGCTCAGTTCCAGCCAGCTGGAGGCCAGCGCCAGCGTCCAGAACTCCAACGTCAACAGCAATCCCGGCGAGATCATCTCGGCCACGATCCTCAGCGGCGGCTACCCCCAGTTCAGCATCCTCCTGGCCGGTCCCAGCGCCGACCTCAGCCTGGCGCCCGGCGCCGGCAGCCTGGGCACCGTGCGGTGGCAGCCGATGCCGCCGACCTTCAACCTCGGCCTCAAGGCGGCCTCCAGCGGCTCGCTCCACGAGCCCCAGGCCAACGCCAGCCTGCAGGTCGACATCAGCGGCGCCCAGGCCATGCCGTCGAGCTTCTTCACCATCAGCCAGCCCCAGCAGAACGCCAACGTGGTGATCAACGGGACCGGCGCCAACCAGACCGCCAACCTCTCCTTCTCGCGCAGCGACGGCCCCTCGCCGGTCTACGATTTCCAGGCCAACGGGACCCTGCCGAGCGGCTTCAACAACATGCAGGTCTACGCCATCTTCGGGCCCAACGATCCCTACAACAGCATCTACACCGTGTACCGCGACGGGTCGCTGGCCCAGGGCTTCGACAGCAACGGGACGGACATCGAGATCGATCCCGCGCCGTCCCAGAACGACTACTACCTCGAAGCCCATCGGGCCGGGTCCAACAACCGCTTCTTCTCCAGCGACACCGTGGGCGGCGGGGCGGTGTCGGTGGCCCAGTACTACCAGCCGGCCAACCTGACCTCGGATACCTTCTGTATTCCCTTTGGTGACGGCGTCCACTATCCCTGTACCGCCTTCAACCTCTGGGGCATCCCCCAGAGCGCCGACCTGACCGCCACCCTGGAGCAGGGCAAGTCCTCGATGTCCTACACCGGGACCGGCCCGCTGGACATCATGGTCCAGTCCCTGGTGCCCTCCCTGGGCGCCATCCTTGACAGCCCGGGCCTGCCCAACGGCTGGTCGATCAGCGTCGACATCGACGGTGCCAGCGGGGTCAAGGGCTCGATCTACGCCGGCGGCGCGGGGATGCCCTACATCTACCTCTCGGCCTGGAACATCCCGCTCTCCTTCACCACCCCCCAGAGCTGCACCATGCCCGCGATCCAGTTCGTGGGCCAGACGCTGGCCAGCGCCACGGCCACCGTGACCCCCAACCTCAGCTACCTGGTCAGCGCCCAGCTGACGGTGGAGCCCGGGGTGACCTGGGTCAAGATCGCCCCGGTGTCGACCGAGAACTGCGGCTGGATGGGGCTCGAGGGGGTGCGTGTGGACGGCGGCACGCCGGGACCCTACAGCGGCTTCTTCACCGCCAACCTCTCCCTGGAGACCAGCTACAACGAGATCTCGACCCTCAACTGGTCGTGGTCGGGTCCGCTCTTCACCGGCGACTCCGACAGCTTCAGCTGGTACGACTCGATCGGCGGCACCATCCACGACATCAGCTCCTGGGTCTGGGAGGCGCAGCGCAACGACACCAGCAACAGGTGGTCCTACACCGGCACCCCGGGCTGCGGCGCGGGCCTCCAGCAGGTCAACAAGGACGAGACCCAGTGGTTCCCGTCGACCACGCCCTTCCCGCCGTCCTTCACCCAGATCAACGACGGCATGATCGTCTGCGGTGGCCACGTGGCCTACTACCAGCTCAACCCCGAGGGGCTGCTGTTCGAGCACTGCGACGACTTCGGCGGCAGCTGCGCCGACCCCTCCTCGCGCTTCAGCACGGCGGGGATCGGTCCCTACCAGTCCGACTGGCTGCTGGCCCTGGCGATGAAGAAGGAATACACCGCCGACGCCGGCGCGATGTGGAACCTGTCGCCGGGCAACTGATGCCGCGGCGGTGGTTGGCCCTGGCCGCGCTGGGTATCGCGCTGGTGGGGATCGTGCTGGCCGTCCTGCTGGTGCCGACGGCGAGCATCACCCTGACCGTCCCGGT
>DASZGP010000309.1:0-3662 GCA_035938695.1 Candidatus Dormiibacterota bacterium
GCGGTTCAGGTCAAGCAGGACAGGCTGGGCCAACTCAAATCCCCGCGCGACCTACACCGCCAGGGCCGAGCCGACGGGGCCCATTCGGCGGCCGGAGGCAGCGCCCCGGTTGACTCCTCCCGCCGCCCCGCCTACCATCCCCCGTACCTGCCGGCGGGCATTCCCTCCCCCGCGGCCGCCCCCCGCTCCTGCCTTCGGAGGCCCACCCCGTGATCCGGATCGACCTCGGCCCCGCCCCGCGCTACTGCGACGGCCTCAGCCGCCGCAGCTTCCTCCAGCTGGGCGCCGCCGGCCTGGCCACCCTCGGCCTGCCCCAGCTGCTCCGCGCCCGCGCCCGGTCGGCGCCCGCCCCCGGCGCCACCAAGGACACCGCCGTCATCCTGATCTGGCTCGACGGCGGCCCCAGCCACCTCGACCTCTACGACATGAAGCCCGACGCCCCGGCCGAGTACCGCGGCCTCTGGAAGCCGATCCGCACCCGCGTGCCCGGAATGGACATCTCCGAGCTGTTCCCGCGGCAGGCCAAGGTCGCCGACAAGTTCTCCCTGGTGCGCTCGCTGCACCACGGCACCGGCGACCACTTCGCCGCTGGCCACCGCATGCTCACCGCCAAGGACCTCGGCGTCAGCGGCGCCAACACGGCCGGCAAGTTCCCCTCCATCGGCGCCATCGTCCACCGCCAGCTCGGCGCCCGCCGGCGGGGGGTGCCCGGCTACGTGGCGGTGCCGCACGCCAGCAGCATCGGCCTGACGCCCGGCTACTTCGCCGGCAACTTCCTCGGCCCCAACCACGACCCGTTCCAGACCGGCGGCGACCCCAACGCCCCCAGCTTCGCCGTCCGCAACCTGAACCTCGTGCCCGGCCTGAACGTCGAGCGCCTGGAGGACCGCCGCGGGCTGGCGGCCCGCTTCGACCGGATGGCGCGCACCGCCGAGTCGGCCGGCGTGCAGGAGGCGATGGACCGCTTCGGCCGGGAGGCGTTCGACTTCGTCAGCGGCCAGGCGGCGCGGCGGGCGTTCGACATCAACCGGGAAGACCCGCGGCTGCGCGACCGCTACGGCCGGCACGGCTGGGGCCAGAGCTGCCTGCTGGCCCGCCGGCTGGTGGAGGCCGGGGCCACGTTCGTCACCGTCCACCTCGGCGGCTGGGACCACCACTGGGACCTGAAGAAGGGCATGGAGAACTACCTGCCGGTGGTGGACGCGGCCGTCTCCAGCCTCTTCGAGGACCTGGACGACCGCAGCCTGCTGGGCCAGGTGCTGGTGGTGCTGTGCGGCGAGTTCAGCCGGACGCCGAAGATGAACGACGGCGGCAACGGCGGGGCGCCCGGCAGCATGGGCACGCCGGGCCGCGACCACTGGGGCGACGCGATGTTCTGCCTGCTGGGCGGCGGCGGCGTCAAGGGCGGGCGGGTGGTCGGCTCAACCACCACCAAGGGCGAGCGGCCGGCGACCCGGCCGGTGACGCCGTCGAACCTGCACGCGACGATCTACCGCGTGCTGGGCATCGACCCGAGGCTGCAGCTGGCGGACCTGAGCGGCCGGCCGGTGCCGGTGCTGGACGACCCGACGCCCATCGAGGAACTGCTGTAGGGGCCTGCCCCGAGCCGGCGCCGGCGGGGGCGGACGCCCGGAGGGCGGCACCTGTGGCGATGACGCACCGGGAGGCGCTGGAGGTGCTGGCCGCCCACCGCGGCGGCCGGGTCGTCCTGACCACCCACGGCTCGGTGGATGATTGGCTGGCCCTCTCCGACACGCCGCTGGACTTCGCCTACGCGCCCGGCGCGATGGGGCACGCCCCCGCCTTCGGCCTGGGGCTGGCGCTGGCGCGGCCCGGCCGCGGGGTCGTGGTGGTGACAGGCGACGGGCACCTGCTGATGGGCCTGGGGTGCCTGGCCACGCTGGCGGCGCACCCGGCCGACCTGTGCCTGCTCGTCATGGACAACGGGGCCTACGAGGTGACGGGTGGCCAGCCGACCCCCGGCTCGGGGCGCGTGGACTTCGCCGGGCTGGCCCGGGGCGCGGGCGTCCGCCGGGTGTACTCCTGCGCGGCCGTCGCGGAGTGGGAGGCGGTGGCGGCGGAGGCGCTGTCCGGGCCGGGGCCGGTGGTGGTCTGGCTGCGGGTGCAGGCCCGGCCGGGCGGGCGCGCCCCGACGGCCATGCGGCCGCTGGCCGAGCAGGCCGAGCGGCTGCGCCAGGCGCTCGGGCGGTGAGGCCAGGTGCCCCGCGCCCCGCGGCCCCTCCGGCCCTGGAGCACTCTACGGGAGGGTGTGGCGGTCGCCGGGTGCCGCTCGGCTCGCGGCACCTACGGTAGGCCCGGTGAGCCGGGCCGGGCACGCCACCCGAGCCTGCAAAGCGCTCTAGCGGAGCAGGTGGTCGATGAGGTAGTCCGTGCTGTTCTTGTACTTCGGGTGTGGGTGCCCGGGGTAAACCAGGACCACGTCCACCCCCGCCGCCCGCAGCCTCTCGGCCAGGTTGATGCCCAGGATGGGCGAGTGCGTCGGGTCCTTGGGGGAGTCGCCGACCTTGGCGTTGGCCTCGCCGCCGTAGAACAGTCCGACCGGTGGGTCGTCCTTGCTGACGTGCTCTATCGGTGAATACTCCTTGATCCACGGGAGGACCTTCTCCCGGTTGTCGAGCAGGCTCTGGAAGTTGGGCAGCCCGAAGGCGTGGGCGCCGTAGCGGTAGTTCGGCATCCACTCGCGCAGCTCCTTCGGGTCGAGGGAGGTCTGCGCCCCGTTGACCGCCGCGCAGTAGAGGCGCGTGGACTCACGGGCCACCGGGTCCTTGCTGCCGGTGTCGGCCAAGTCGTCGTGGAACGCCAGCCACAGCGACGAGCAGCCGCCGGCCGAGCCGCCCGTGGCGCCGACGCGCTTCTTGTCCAGGTTCCACTCGGCCGCCTTGGAGCGGACGAACTGCAGGGCGCGGGCGGCGTCCTCCAGCGGCGCCTTGACCGGCGGCTTGATCCCCTCCTCGACGCCGTTCTTGACGTAGCGGTAGTTGATGGCCACGACGGAGATGCCCTTGGCCAGGAACGGCTGCGGGTTGGTCTTCTTGTCCCCGTTCACCCAGCCGCCGCCGTGGATGTAGAAGACGACCGGCGTCGGCTTGTCCGAGCGGGCCTGGTAGAAGTCCAGGACCTGGCGCGGGTGCTTGCCGTAGGGGACGTTGAGGAGCCGCTTGGGCTCGTCGGCCCGGGCCGCCGGCGCAGCCAGCAGCAGGGCCACCAGGGGGAGGACGCGCTTCACGGGATGGACTCCTGGAGGAAGGTGCGGCCCGGACATTGTACGGAAGCGCGGGTCGAAGGCGCAGAGGCCCGCCGTCGGCCGCGCTGGCCTCGCGGCCGGGGGTCGCTCGCGGTATCCTACACCGCGCCCGGCCCACCCCCATCCCGAGGCCCCCATGCACCGCCTCCCCCCCTGGCTGCTCCTGGCCCTGTCCGCCTGTCTCGCGCCCGCCGCCCGGGCCGCCGACCGCCCCGTCGTGGGCCTGGTCCCCAAGGCGGCCCGGCCGATCACCCTCGACGGCAAGCTCGACGAGTGGGACGGCGCCTTCGTCGCCCCCGTCCACGTCGGCCACCCCGACTTCGCCAACCGCGGCGCCATGTTCCTCTTCCTCTGGGACGACGACGCCCTCTACGTCGGCCTCCGCGCCCTCGACCGC
>DASZGP010000310.1:0-5564 GCA_035938695.1 Candidatus Dormiibacterota bacterium
CAGGGGCTGCCGGAGGTGCCGCCGGTATGGGCGGTGCCCTGGCCGTCGGTCCAGGCGCCCATCGCCCCCCCGCATAGCGCCGCCTGCCGGGCCGCCTCCCGGGTGGCGTTGTCCAGCGTGGCCTGGGCGTTGAGCATCAGCGCCCCGGCCACGATCCCGAAGATCAGCAGGAAGAAGGCCGGCGAGAGCAGGGCGAACTCGGTGAGCGCCTGCCCGCGGCGGCCTCGGCGCGCGCCCTGAGCAGCATCGGAGCAGAGAGGCGGCCGCATGGACGCGGGCATTATCTCATCGGCCGGGGTGGCGGGCCGGTGGTCGCCGGAGGGCTTCCCGCCTTGGCGCCCGATTGGCACGGCGCGAGCGGCGCGCGGAGGAGCGGAGGGAAAAGATCGCGGCCGCGGGGTGGGCGCGGCCGCGATCGCCGGTTACATCGCCCGCGCGCCCGAGATGGCCCGCGAGATGACCAGGCGCTGGATCTCCGAGGTGCCCTCGAAGATGGTGTAGATCTTGGCGTCGCGGTACCAGCGCTCGACCGGGTAGTCGCGGATGTAGCCGTACCCGCCGAGGATCTGGACCGCCTGCTCGGTGACGCTGACCGCCACCTCGCCGGCCTTGAGCTTGGACATCGAGCCCTGGCCCTTGTCGAACTCCTTGCCGTTCTTGGCCATCCAGGCCGCGTGCCAGACCAGCATCCGGGCGGCCTCGATCTCCATCGCCATGTCGGCCAGCTTGAAGGCCACCGCCTGGTTCTCGATGATCGGCCGGCCGAAGGCCATGCGCTCCTTGGCGTAGTCCAGGGCGTACTCGTAGGCCGCGCGGGCGATGCCCACGGCCTGGGCGCCGACCAGCGGGCGGGTCATCTCGAAGGTCCGCAGGGCCCCTGAGCCCTTGCCGACGTGGCCCTCCTTGGCCTTGGCCAGCCGGGCTTCGAGCTTCTCCTCGCCGCCCAGCAGGTAGTCGCCGGGGATGCGGCAGTCGTCGAGCAGCACCTCGGCGGTGTGGGAGGCGCGGATGCCGAGCTTCTTGTGCTTGGAGCCCTGGCTGATGCCCGGGGTGCCCTTGGGGATGACGAAGGTCGCCTGGCCCTTGGCCCCCAGCTCCGGCTCGACCGCCGCCACCACCACGTGGGTGTCGGCGATGCCGCCGTTGGTGATGAAGACCTTCTGGCCGTTGAGGACCCAGTCCGAGCCGTCGCGCTTGGCGGTGGTCTTGAGGCTGCGGACGTCGGAGCCGGCGTTGGGCTCACTGACCGCGAAGGCGCCCAGCTTGATGTCCTTGGGGGTGCCGTAGCACTCCGGGACCCAGGTCATGATCTGCTCCGGGGTGCCGGCGGCGAAGATCCCGGCGGCGGCCAGGCTGGAGCCCATGATCGCCAGGCCGATGCCGGCGTCGCCCCAGAACAGCTCCTCCTGGGCGATCGGACCGAGGAGGCCGGCCTCGTCCCCGGCGAAGGTCTGTTGCAAGAACTCCACCGAGTAGATCCCGACCTCCGCGGCCTTCTGGATGATGGGCCAGGGAGTCTCCTCCCGCTCGTCCCACTCCTGGGCCGCGGGACGCAGCTCCTTGGCCGCGAAATCGTGGATCCACTGCTTCATCTCGAGCTGTTCAGCGCTCAGTTCAAAGCTGACCATGCGGCCCTCCAGCGCTCCGGGGCTCTCGAAGGGAGTCCCGATCAAGCGCAACCTGACTAACCCATCATGACGCAACGCGTCGAAAGAAATTATGACTTGACCGTCAGGAATGTCAACACCAAATCGTGCCATCGTCACGACCCCGGCAACGCCGTGCTGGTGGCCCCCACACCGGGCCGGGGATGGCATGCTTGGCCGCCATGAGGGAGCAGCGGCGGGCCCGCAAGATCGCCATGAGCCCGGAGGAGCGCGATGCCTTCCTGGCCGAGATGCGGATCTGCCGCCTGGCCAGCGTCGGCGCCGACGGCGCGCCCCACGCCAGCGCCCTCTGGTACGTCTGGGACGGCGAATGCCTCTGGCTGTACTCGATCGTGCGCAGCCAGCGCTGGACCAACCTGGTCCGCGACCCCCGGGTGGCGGTGGTGGTCGACGCCGGCGTCGACTACTTCGAGCTGCGCGGGGTGGAGATCCTGGGGCGGGTCGAGCCGGTGGGCGAGCAGCCCCGCTCAGGCCGGCCGGACCCCGAGCTGGAGGGCCCCGAGCGGCTCTTCGCGGAGCGCTACACCGGCGGCGCCTGGCTGGGCTACGACCTCCGCCACGCCTGGCTGCGGCTGCGCCCGGAGAAGATCGTGACCTGGGATTTCCGCAAGCTCGGGGGCACCGAGACCGCCTTCGACCCCAAGCCCCGCGCCTCCTGATCCACCGGCCGCGCCGGACCCGATTCGCCGGGCCAGGCCGACCCTGGGGCTTCTAAGGACCGTCTCAGACTGGCCTCAACCGGCTCTCATCGGGGGGTCGGCACCGTGAGACCTGCAACGGGGCAGTCCCCGAGATTGAAGCGAGCAGGAATCGCAAAGGAGCAGTCCGATGTTCAAGTCAACCCTCGCCAAGGCCCTCCTGGGGGTCGCCGGGCTGGGCCTCGCCGGCGGCACCACCGCGCTGGCCGCCACCCCCGGTGGCTCCCCCTCCCCCTCGGCCCGGCAGCAGACCGCGGCCAAGCGGCACCTGGCCACAAGCCGGGGGGTGGTCGTCAAGGTCAGCGCCACCGAGCTGACCATCCACCATCCCGACGCCCGCCGGGACGCCGCCGCCACCGGCGCCACCCCGACCGCGGACAACACCACCTTCGAGCTGACCAAGACCACCGCGGTCTACCGCGCCGGGGACCCCGGCCACAAGCTCGGGCTCGACGCGCTGAAGGCCGGTGACCGGGTCCGCGTGGCCTACGCCGACAACGCCGCCAAGGCCCACGTCGCCCGCCGGGTGGTCATCCTGCCCGAGGTCCGCGCTGGCCGCCTGGTCAGCAAGGACATCGACCCCAGCGGCAAGGAGACCCTCCACCTGCGCACCGCCAAGGGCGACACCATCCTGGTCACCATCACCCCCGAGACCAAGTTCTACGAGGGTCGCAAGGGGCGCACCCAGGGCAGCTTCACCGATATGAAGGTCAGCCAGCGGGTGGTCGTCCTGGGCAAGGCCGACGGCAATGACAACTTCGACGCCGCCAGCGTCCGCTACTTCACCCCCGACCGCGCCGCCAAGGCCGCGCCTTCGACCTCGGCCAGCCCCGCGGCCTAGAACCTCTCCCCTTTCACCGTCGAGACGGGCCCCCACCGCATCGGGGGCCCGTTTCCGGTTTGATTGGGGCGATGGCTGATTGGGGCTTCGTCGAACCGGGCGCCGCGAGCGCCGCCTGCGGCGACGCCGCCGAGACCAGGGCCAAGCTCAGAGCCCTGCGTGCCGAGATGTTCGGCGCCGGGCTCGACGCGGTCTACCTGCAGCGCTGGGCCAACGTCGCCTGGCTCTGCGGCGGGCGCGGCAACCGCGTGGTGCTGGACAGCCCGGAGGGGCAGTGCGCGGTGCTGGTCACCGAGGGCGGCGCCTGGCTGCTGCTGCCCAACAACGAGGAGGCCCGGGTGCGCGCCGAGGTCTTCGCCGACCTTCCCATCCCGGTGGTGACGCGCTCCTGGATGAACCTGCCGCTCTGGCTCTCGGTGCCGGCCCTGGCGGGAGCCGAGGCGCGCTGGGCGGCGGACGTGCCGGTGGCGGCGGGCGCTGGGCCGGCGGCGGGCGCGGCGACCGCGCCGGCGCTGAGTGCCGAGACGCTGGTCGCCCCGCTGCGGCGGCGGCTGGGCAATGCCGACGTCGCCCGCTACCGCGCGCTGGGGCGCGACGCCGCCGAGGCCCTGGAGTCCGCCCTGGCGGAGACCGGCCCGGCCTGGCAGGAGCTCCACGTCGCCGCCGCCATCGCCGCCGAGCTCAAGGCGCGCGACATCGAGGCGCCGGTGGTGCTGGTGGGCGGCTTCGAGCGGGCCCTGAGCTACCGCCACCTGGTGCCCACCGCGGCCCCGGTCGGCCGCGCCCTGGTGGCCTCGGTGACGGCCGTCCGGCACGGCCTCCACGCCTCGCTGACCCGCTCGGTCTGCTTCGGCGAGGCCGGCGCCGAGATCAAGGAGTGGCACCACGCGGCGACCGTCGTGGCGGCCGCGATGCTCGACGCCAGCCGCCCCGGCGCCACCCTCGGCGCCGCCTTCAAGGCCGCGGAGCGGGCCTACGGGGCCGCCGGCTACCACGACGAGTGGAAGGAGCACCACCAGGGCGGCACCACCGGCTACGCCGGCCGCGAGGTCTTCGCGACGCCCGGCTCGGAGGTCGCCCTGGAGGCCGGCACCGCTGTGGCCTGGAACCCGATGGTCCCCGGGGCCAAGAGCGAGGACACCGCGCTGGTCACCGCCGACGGGCTGGAGCTGCTGACCTTCGCCGCCGGGTCCCGCTGGCCCCTGGTCCACCCCTCGGGCTTCGAGGCCCTCCCCCGCCCCGGTATCGCCGTCCTCTGAGCCGGACCGGCCGGGTCAGTATCTGACCGACACCGAGATCCGACCCTGGAGCAGCGGCAGCCAGGGCAACGCGACCGGCCACTGCGCGACGGTGACGGCCGAAGCGCCGTAGGTCTGGCGCAGGAGCAACGCGGTGCCCCCCGGGCTGGACCCGGTGGCCAGCCGGCGGACCCGTGCGGGGTCGACCCGGGAGCTGACCCCGTGGGCCACGGTGATCACCCGGGGGCCGTCCTGGGCCGGGAAGAGCACGGGCTTCTCCCAGGCCACGCTGGCCGCCACCACCAGCTCGCCGGCCGGCGCCTTGGCCTGGAGCGCCTGGACCGCCAGCCCTCGCAGCTCGGAGTCGGGGACGGCGATGGCGTCGGCGGCCACCCTGACGGTCACCGCGACCCGGGCCACGGGGTCGCCGGCCTGGTGGTCGCTGCTCACGCCGTAGGTGAAGTGGGGATCGCCGACGATCACCAGCCCCTGGGCGCGGGCCCGCCCGGCCAGGCTGGCCGCCTGCCGGGCCTTGAGCGCGGCGCCCAGGCCGGCGGCGGTCTGGTCGATGTCGTTCTGGGCCACCGCGACCCCGGTGGGATCGGCGCCGCCTCGGGTGGGCTCGGGGTTGGACACCTTGTACTCCGACCGGGGAAAGCCGGGGCTGACGATGACGTCGATGGCGAACGCCGCCGTATCGCCCGCGGCGCCCGGGTCGGCGGCCCGGATCGGGACGGTGACCGAGTTGGAGCCCCCCGAGAGCGTGAGGGTGGCGGGGCTGGTGGTGACGAACTCGACGCCACGATGGGGGCAGGGCTGGTCCTCGGCGGTGCCGGGGCAGGTGGCGACCGCGGTGCCCTGGGGGATGGCGACGGAGGGTGGCGGGGTCGGGCAGGGCGACGAGAAGGGGACCTGGAAGCAGCTCCGCCAGGAGAACAGCACGGTGCCGGTCGCCGCGACGGCAGGCACTTTGCCGGTCGCCGCCACGGTCTGGGTCTGGCTGGCCGCCGGCACGCTGGCCGGGGTGGTCGGCACCCCCCTTGCGCTGACCGCCGGCACCGCGACCGCCATCCGCACCGGCGCCGAGAGCGCGGTCACCGGGACGGTCAGGGTGATGCTC
>DASZGP010000311.1:0-7719 GCA_035938695.1 Candidatus Dormiibacterota bacterium
ACAGCCGCCCCCATGACCTGAGCTAGCTGCGGTTGTTCCGGTACTCGGCGGCGAGGCGCGCGGTGATCTCGAAGTTCTCGCAGAACTTGGGGTTCTCGGTCTTGGTCCTGATCTTCTCGACGTCGCCCCTGAGCTGCTTCCAGTAGAGGTCGATGGCGAAGACGTCGAAGAGCAGGTCCTCGGCCACGTGGCGGCGCAGCGCCAGGACGCTGATCTCCTCGAAGAAGTGGGCCAGGGCGACGCCGTCGCCACGCTCCAGGTCGCCGGTCAGGAGGCGCGAGAAAGCGCTCTGGAGAGGGTCGCTGTGGATGATCTTCATCGCCCCCAGGAGCACCTGGGTGTCGTCGGCGGTCTGGGTGCTGAACTGCCGCGCCGGGGCGCGGGTGGGGTCGATGACTGCTGGGCCGGCCATGGGATACCTCCTGTAAGGGAACGCTGGGACTTGCCTCGTCCCAGCGTAGCTCGCCGGTACCGTCTACGCCGCCGCGGTAGCCGACTGCTGGGCCGGCTCCAGCGCCCACTCCAGCACCTCGGCGACGTCGCCGACGAGGTGGAAGGTCATGGCCCCGCGCACCGTCTCCGGCAGCTCGTCCAGGTCCTTGGCGTTGCGCTGGGGCAGGATGACCTCGGTCAGCCCGGTGCGGTGGGCCGCCAGGACCTTCTGCTTCAGCCCGCCGATGGGCAGGACCCGGCCCTGCAGGGTGACCTCGCCGGTCATCCCCACGGTGCTGCGGACGGGCCGCCCGCTGAGCAGGCTGACCAGCGCCGTGGTCATCGTGACCCCGGCCGAGGGGCCGTCCTTGGGCACCGCGCCGGCCGGGACGTGGATGTGGTACCCGCGCTCGGTGTCGAGCGCCGTCAGGCCCAGCGCGGCCGCGTGGGAGCGGACGTAGGAGAGCGCGATCTGCGCCGACTCCTTCATCACGTCGCCGAGCTGGCCGGTCAGGGTCAGGCCCTTGTCGCCGTCGACCGCCGCGGCCTCGATGAAGAGCACGTCGCCGCCGGCGCCGGTGACCGCCAGGCCGGTGGCCACCCCGGGCACCGCGGTGCGGTCGGGGACCTCGTTCTCGAACTTCGGCCGCCCCAGGTACTTCTCGACCTCGTCGGGGGTGACCACGATGGGCGTCCCGCCGTCGCCCCGGGCGATCGCGGTGGCCGCCTTGCGCAGCACCTTGCCGATCTCCCGCTCCAGGCTGCGGACGCCCGCCTCGCGGGTGTGGTCGGCGATGATCCGCAGGATCGCGGCGTCGTCCAGCGCCACCTCGCCCTGGTTGAGGCCGGTGCGCTGGAGCTGGCGCCGGAGCAGGTGGTCGCGCGCGATGCTCAGCTTCTCCTGCTCGGTGTAGCCGTCGAGGCGGACGATCTCCATGCGGTCCAGGAGCGGCCCGGGGATGGTCTCGGAGACGTTCGCCGTGGGGATGAAGAGGACGTCCGAGAGGTCCAGGTCGACCTCCAGGTAGTGGTCCCGGAAGGTGTTGTTCTGGGCCGGGTCGAGCACCTCCAAGAGCGCCGAGGAGGGGTCGCCGCGCCAGTCGCTGCCGACCTTGTCGATCTCGTCCAGCATGATCACCGGGTTGCGGGTGCCGGCCTCCTTGAGGGCCCGCACGATGCGGCCGGGGAGGGCGCCGACGTAGGTCCGCCGGTGGCCCCTGATCTCGGCCTCGTCGTGGACCCCGCCGAGGGAGACGCGGGCGAACTTGCGCCCGAGCGCCCGGGCCACCGACTAGCCGAGCGAGGTCTTGCCCACTCCGGGCGGGCCGACCAGGGTGATGATGGCGCCCGAGCCACGGCCGCCGACGACCTCCACCCCGCGCTCCTGGCGCAGCTTGCGCACGGCCAGGAACTCGATGATCCGGTCCTTGACGTCCTCCAGCCCGGTGTGATCCTCGTCGAGGATGCGGCGGGCCTCGACGAGGTCGAAGTTGTCCTCGCTGCGCACGCTCCAGGGGATGTCCAGCATCCAGTCCAGGTAGGTCCTGATCCAGCCGTGCTCGGGGTTCTGCTCGGGCATCCGCTCCAGGCGCTCGAGCTCCCGCTCGACCTCCTTGCGGACGGCCTCCGGCATCCCGGCCTTCTCGATCCGCTCGCGGTAGCCGCCGACCACGTCGTCGGAGCCCTCGCCCAGCTCCTTGCGGATGGCGTCCATCTGCTGGCGCAGGAGGAACTCGCGGCGGTTCTTCTCCATCCCCTCGTTGACCTCGGTGCGGATCTTCTCCTTGAGGTCGAGCTCCTCCAGGACCCCCCGGGTCCAGCCGATCAGCACCGTGAGGCGCTCCTCGACGTCCAGCTCGGTCAGCACCTGGAGCTTCTGCTCGTTGGAGAGATCGGGGGAGTAGCCGGACATGTCGGCCAGGTGGCCGGGATCGCGGATGCCGCGAAGGAACTGGGCCACGCCGGGGGCGCCGCGGGTCTCCAGGATGTTCTCGATCAGCGCCCGGTACTCCTTGGCCAGCTCCTCGGCGCGATCGGTGTCGGCCTTCTCGTCGGGGGCGGCGTGGACCTGGACCCAGAGCGCGCCCTCGATGTCGGCCTGGCCGCCGCCCAGGCGGGCCCGGTAGAGGCCGCGGACGACCGAGACGTCGGCCCCCGTCGGCAGCTTGCCGGAGTCCTCGACCTTGGCCACGGTGCCGATGTCGGCGAAGCGGCCCTCCAGCCGGGGCACCAGCAGGAGCAGCCCGTTGCCGCGCTTGGCGGCCTCGATGGCGGCCCGCTGGCCCTCGCCCTCGAGCCCGATGGTCACGCCCATGTGGGGCAGCACCACCGCGTCGTCGAGGGGCAGGACGGGAAGCAGCTCGGTCTTCAGTTCGTCGGTCATTGGGGGTTCTCCAGGGTGAGGGGCCGGCCAGTCCGGGCGGCTCTGCAGGAGCCAACCAGGTGCCTGGGAGGACTATTCCCCCACCCCGGAGCGGTGAAACCGGCTACCTGATGAGGGCGAACCACCTCTGCTTGACCGTGCTGGGGTCGGACTGGGAGATCACCGCGACCGCCTTGACCGGGGCCAGGTAGGGCTTGACTTCGGTGTCGAAGGGACCCAGGGCGTCAGCCGGAAGGTTGGCGTCGACCGCGGCGATGATCCGCTGGATGTCGAAGTACTCCAGCCCCTGGTAGGTGGCGTCGCCGACGGAATCCTTGTAGAGCTGGGTGGTGGCCACGCCGTTGGCGTTGGTGTGGGCGTCGATGACCCGGCCGACCTCCTCCGGGGAGGCGCCGACGATGGCCATGCCGCCGGTCACCGTCCAGGCGGGGCTGAACGGGATGTTCATGGCGGCGGGCAGCTTGACCGAGTGGATCGTGGCGCCACCGTGGCTCGTGGTCACCGCCTGGGGCAGGCTGGCGCAGGTGGTGGGATGGACGATCCGGCCCTTGACGACGGTGGGCGGGCAGGTGCCGAAGCTGCTCAGGGCCAACGTCTGGACCCTGGTCAGGAAGGTGTTCATGCCGGCGCTGTCGTCGGTGCCCAGCAGGAGCGCGCCGTCGGGCAGCTTGGTCGCGCCCGCGTCGACCTCCACCGCGGCGTCACCGGTGAGGTGGTTGACCACCCCCGAGGTGCCGGTCAGGCCGAAGGCGTCCAGGGCCTGCTTGACGTCGGGAGTCGAGTCGGAGAGCATCGAGATCGCCTGCTGGAGGCTGACCTTGATGTTGCTGGCGGCCACGAAGCCGTAGGTCGTGGCGGGTACCCAGGCGACGGTCGTGCTGGCCCGCGAGGGACCGGTGAGCACCGCCCTGGTGGCGGGGTCGAGCTTGGAGGAGTCGATCGCGAGGGCTCCGTCGACCTCCAGGCCGTTGGGCTGCGCGACCACCGCGACGGCGCCGCTGCCGACGGCGTCGATCGACTTCTGGAGCTGGTCGGTGTACGACTGCCCCAGCGTGCCGCTGGCGGAGCTGAGCCCCTGGGTCAGGGTGTCCTTGTACCGGGAGATCAGCGCGCGGCTGTTGACGTAGAGCACCGCCAGGCGGTCGGCCGGCACCTTGGCCAGGGTGTTCTTGTAGTCGGTCGAGGTCTTGATCGCGGCGTTGTGGCCGTGGGCGGTGTCGATGACCTTGTCGATCCCGGCCTGGTCGCCGATCACCAGGGTGTGGTTGAAGACGGCGTAGCCCGAGCTGGCGCCGGTGCCGCTGGTGGGCTTGCCGATCCACTCCGCGACCCCGTCGTGGGTGCGCTGGCTCCAGGTAATGTCGGTGGACTTGGCCCGCGCCTTGTCGGCGGCCTTGAGGGTGGCGCTCTCGTCCTTGGTGTCGAGCATCACCGCGCCGGTGGGATCGGAGCCCTTGGGGAAGCTGAGCTCGAAGGAGATCTGCGAGCCGAGCCAGGGCTTGACGTCGTTGTTGTAGGAGAGGTTGACCGACGTGAGCGCCTTGTCCAGGGAATCCGCGATCTTCTTGTCGAGGTCCGTCGAGGTGGTCGCGCCGGGGAAGCGGTGGGCCAGGTCGAGCAGGTTCTTCTTCTGCCCCGCGGAGGGGTCGAGGAAGGCCGCGGCGTAGACGTCGGCGGTCGCCGGGGTCATGCCCTCGTGCTTGTCGCCGGCGCCGTGGAGGAGGCCGGCGGCGAGCACCGCGATGATCGGCAGGGCGATCACCAGCACGGCGAGCAACCCCACCACGACGAGCCGGCGACCGCGACCGCCCGCCCGGGGCGGCTCGGCGACGGGCGGGAAGGCCTGGTAGGCCTCGGGCTGCGGGGGGAACCCGGCCTGCGGCTGGGGCTGAGGCGGAAACTCGCTCATGGTCCCTCCTTGGTGACGGGAGCCGTCGAATTCAAGTTCAATCGTCGGGACGCCGAAGGCCGGCGGCCGACCACCGCGATGCGCGGTCACAGGGCCCTCCCGCGAGCCACTCCACCCATATATCTTGACCCAAAGCCTACCCCACCCTGGGAAGCGACTGTGTGACAACCCGGTGTCGCGGAACCCGCGCCGGGCCGTCAGTCGGCCTCGCCGCCCTTGGCGATCAGGTAGCCGCGGGCCCGCTCGGTGAGCGGGTAGCGCTCGACCAGGGCCCAGAAGCGGGGGCCGTGGCTGAGGTAGCGGAGGTGGGCCAGCTCGTGGACCAGGACGTAGTCGACGACCCAGCGGGGAAAGTCGCGCATCCGCGCCGAGAGCCGGATCGCGCCGGTCTGTGGGGTGCAGCTGCCCCAGCGCAGGTTCTGGGTCTCGGACCAGCGGACCGAGGCCGGCTGGAGCTCGCCGCCGAAGTGCTTGCGGGAGAGGTCCCGGGCGCGGGCCATCAGCTCGTCGTCTCCGGCCGGGGTGCGGCGCCTGGTCAGGCGGCGCGACATGACCTCGATCCAGTGCGCCTCCTCGTCGGCGGACAGCCCGGTCGGCAGCAGCACCTCGATCACCTCGCCGCGCAGCCGGGCGCTGATGGTGCGCCGGCGCCTGGCGCTGCGGATCACGCGGACCGGCCTGGGCAGAACAGCGGGGCGAGGGACCTGGAACAGCGGCAGGTCCGGTTGGGCTTCGATCAAGTTGGCCGGCGCCGCCTCCGGGTGGGCTCGGCCGCGCCGGGAGCTGGCTCCTCCGGCGCCAGCCAGAGCACCGCCAGCGGCGGCAGGGTCATGACGGCGGAGAAGTCCATGCCGTGAAACGCTACCGCCTCCGCGTCGACGCCGCCGAGGTTGCCGACGTTGCCGCCGCCGTAGGCCTCGGCGTCGGTGTTGAGCACCTCGCGCCAGCGGCCGCCATGCGGGAGGCCGACGCGGAAGCCCTCGCGGACCATCGGCGAGAGGTTGGCGACGCAGGCCATCACCTCGGGTCTCGGCGAGTCCTGATCCGCGGGGTGGGTGACCCCGGACGCCCCGGGGCCGCCGGAGCCGGTGGTGGCGACGGCGTCGCCGAGGCGGAGGAAGGCGATCACGTTCTGGTCGGCGTTGCCGGCGTCGATCCAGCGGAAGCCCTCGGGGGTGAAGTCGCGCCGCCACAGGGCGGGGGTCTCGCGGTAGCGGGCGTTGAGGTCGCGGACCAGGTCCTGCACCCCCCGATGCGGCGCGCCACCCCCGGCGGCGGCGGTCAGGTCGAGCAGGTGCCAGTCGAGCGAGCGGTCGTGCGACCACTCGCGCTCCTGGGCGATCTCGCCGCCCATGAACAGCAGCTGCTTGCCGGGATGGGCCCACATCCAGGCCAGCAGGGCCCGGAGGTTGGCGAACCTGCGCCAGGGGTCGCCCGGCATCTTGCCCAGCAGCGAGCCCTTGCCGTGCACCACCTCGTCGTGGGAGAGCGGCAGGATGAAGCTCTCCGACCAGGCGTAGACCAGCCCGAAGGTCAGCTCGTGGTGGTGGAAGCGGCGGTAGACCGGGTCGTGGCGGAAGTAGCCCAGGGTGTCGTGCATCCAGCCCATGTTCCACTTGGCCGAGAAGCCCAACCCGCCCTGGTCCAGGGGGCGGCTGACCCCGGGCCAGGCGGTCGACTCCTCGGCCACCGTCAGCACCCCGGGGTAGTCCGCCGCGACGGTGGCGTTGACCTCGCGCAGCAGCCTAACCGCCTCCAGGTTCTCGCGGCCGCCGTGGGCGTTGGGGACCCACTGGCCGGGCTTTCTCGAGTAGTCCAGGTAGAGCATCGAGGCCACCGCGTCGACCCGCAGGCCGTCGACGTGGAATTCCTCGATCCAGTAGCGGGCGTTGGCGACCAGGAAGTTGCGCACCTCGTTGCGGCCGTAGTTGAAGACCAGGGTGCCCCAGTCGGGGTGCTCGCCCAGGCGGGGGTCGGCGTGCTCGTAGAGCGCGGTGCCGTCGAAGCGGGCCAGGGCCCACTCGTCGCGGGGGAAGTGGGCCGGGACCCAGTCGAGCAGCACGCCGATGCCGTTCTGGTGCAGGTGGTCGACCATCCAGCGCAGGTCGTCGGGCGCCCCGAAGCGGGCGGTGGGGGCGAAGTAGCTGCTGACCTGGTAGCCCCAGCTGCCGCCGAAGGGGTGCTCCGCCAGCGGCATCAGCTCGACGTGGGTGAACCCCATCTCGCGGCAGTAGGCGGCCAGCAGCGGCCCGACCTCGCGGTAGCCCAGGGTCCGGCCACCCTCGCCGCGCCGCCAGGAGCCGAGGTGGACCTCATAGATCGAGACCGGGCCGGCCAGCACGTCGCGGCGCGCCGCCAGCCAGGCGCCGTCGGCCCAGGCGTGGTGGCTCTGCTCGACGATGCTGGCGCTGGCCGGCGGCGGCTCGGTGGCCCGGGCCAGGGGGTCGGCCTTGAGCACCCGGCGGCCGGCGGCGTCGATGACCTCGTACTTGTAGCGGGCGCCGGCGCCCATCCCGGGGACGAAGATCTCCCAGACCCCGGAGGCTCCCAGCGAGCGCATGAAGTGGACCCGGTCGTCCCAGAAGGTGGCGTCGCTGACCAGCCGCACCCCTCGGGCGTTGGGGGCCCAGACCGCGAAGGCCACCCCGGTGGCCCCCTGGTGCTCCATGACCCGGGCCCCCAGGCGGCGCCAGAGCTGGCGGTGGGTGCCCTCGCCGATCAGGTGGAGGTCGAGCTCGCCGAGGGTGGGCGGGAAGGCGTAGGGATCGTCGACCTCCCACTCGTCGTCGCCGGCGCCGAAGCGGATGCGGTAGCCCCCGGCGGCGTCGGGGAGGCGACCGGTGAAGAGGCCGCGGCGGTCGGCCCGGGCCAGCTCGACCTCGGCGCCGCCGGCGATCGCCGCCGCGCGGTCGGCGGAGGGGTGGAAGGCGCGCAGCAGGACGGTGGCGGCCGCCTCCGACGGCAGCAGCGGGGTGCCCGTGACCTCCGCCAGGTA
>DASZGP010000312.1:0-1574 GCA_035938695.1 Candidatus Dormiibacterota bacterium
GCCATCAGCCCCGCGCCGGGCGGGCGCCCGTCACTCGGCCATGCCGCGCACGTGGGGCCGCCGGAGGTGCAGCGCCACCAGCAGGGCCGCCGCCAGGAGCGCCTCAGACGCCACCGCCCCGGGCGCCCCCAGCAGGCGCGCCAGCCCCCCGAGCTGCACCGAGGCGATCGGCAGCAGCCCCATCAGGATCAGCACGTAGAGGCTCATCACCCGCCCCCGCAGCTCGTCGGGGACGGTGGTCTGGAGCACCGTGTTGGCCCGGGCCAGGAAGCCCACCCCGGCCCAGCCGACCAGGGTCATCAGGGCCAGCGAGAGGGGCAGCGACGGCGAGAGCGCGAAGGCCGCCACCAGCAGGCTCAGCCCGACGGCGCCGGCGACGATCCGGAATCCCTGGCGGCGCCGCCCGTTGCCCCGCACCGCCAGCGACAGGGCCGCGACCAGCGCCCCGGCGCCGTTGCACAGGGTCATCGCCCCGTACCCGGCGGAGCCGGCGTGGAGCACGCCGTCGGCGAAGGCCGGCAGCAGCGAGAGGTAGCCGTAGACCAGGACGCTGGCGACGACCACCGTGGCGAACAGGTCGAGCACCACCGGCTGCTGGCGGATGTAGGCGGCCGCCTCCCTGACGCTCTCCAGCGTCGAGCCGCTGGCCCGCCGCGCCGCCAGCGCCGTGGGCCGGATCAGCCAGAGGCCGGCGATCACCGGGACGAAGCTGGCCGCGTTGACGTAGAAGCAGACCGCGGTGCCGGCGGTGTTGATCAGGGTCGTCGCCACCACCGGGCCGAGGATCCGGGTGCCGTTGAAGACCGAGGAGTTCAGCGAGATCGCGTTGAGCAGGTGCTTCTTGCCCACCAGCTCCACCACCCAGGCCTGCCGGGCGGGGGCGTCGAAGGCGTTGACGGTGCCCAGCGCGAAGGCCAGCAGGCCGACCAGCGCCAGGCTCTGGGGGTGTCCCGCGGCGATCGCCCCGGTGGATACCAGCACCGCCATCGCCAGGGCCAGCAGGGCCGCGGCGGCCTGGGTCGCGATCAGCAGCTCGCGCTTGGCCACCCGGTCGGCGATCACCCCGCCCCAGAGCCCGAAGAGGAGCACCGGCGCCGACTGCAGCCCGGCGATCACTCCCAGCAGGAAGGCCGAGTGGGAGAGGGTCCAGACCAGCCAGCCCTGGGCCACCACCTGGGTCCAGGTCCCGGTCAGGGAGATCAGCTGGCCGAGGAAGAAGAGCCGGTAGTTGCGGTGGCGGAGCGCCGGGAAGGCGCGATCGACCACCAGCGCGCGCAGGCTCCGGGGGCTGGCCGGGAGCGACTCGGCGATGGGTGCGGCGGCGGCGGCGACGGTGGGGCTGGAGTCGGCCAAGCGCCACCGAGCGTAGCAGCGGGCCGCCCGGCACGGAACCCCACCAGGCCGCGGGCCGGTCTGAGTAGAATCTCGCAGGCCACTGACTCGATCGTCATGTTTGGCCTCAACTTGGACTTGAGGATCTGTGCGTGAAGGTTTTCGTGACCGTCAAGCAGACTCCCGACTCGAACTCGGTGCCCAAGCTCGACGGCAGCCACCGCCTGGTCCGCGAGGGCGTC
>DASZGP010000313.1:0-17395 GCA_035938695.1 Candidatus Dormiibacterota bacterium
CCCACCCAGCCCCTGACCGCCGCCTGCCGGAGCGACCTGGAGCCCTGTCTTGCGGTCACCGAGCTGGCCTGCCCCAGCCTCTTCGCGCCCTGCCAGGTGGTCTCGGGGCTGGTCTGCCCCTGACCCCGGCATAGCTCCGCCCGCCGGACGCCCTGGCGTGTCCGGCGGGCACCCCGTACCATTCCCCGAATGGTCGAACGGCTCGACGCCCTGCCCGCCACGGCCCGCTACGCCTGCCTGCTGGTGGCCGCCCTGGCCCTCCTGATCCTCGGCGCCACCCTGCTGACCCTGGCCCGCCTGGTCTCCCAGGCCCAGGGCCCGGGCGGGCGCGGCGCGCTGGTGGCGGCGGTCAGCGTGGTCCTCTTCCTGCCCATCCCGATCGCCATGCTGGCCAGCGCCTGGCTGCTGGTGCTCGGCCGCGCCTGGGTCTGGAAGCTGGCGGTGGCCTACACCGCCCTGGCCGGGATCTTCTACGCCCTCGGCTTCCTCTCCAGCTTCACCAACATCGCCGGCTTCCTGCTGGCGGCCGGCGCGCTGGTGCTTCTCCTGCTGCCTCCGACCCGGGCGCACTACCGCCATACCGCCGAAAGCTCGGCCGGCATCAAATAGAATCTCCGCTCGTGCCCGGCGTTGGTCGCGCACGCCCAAGCGGCGCCGCGGGCGCCTGAGCCAGAGGAGCGACCCATGGGTGACCTGCGGTACATCGACGCCGGTGTGGACATCGACGCCGGCAACCGAGCCGTCAGCCTGATCAAGGAGGCGGTCCGCTCCACCCACACCCCGGGGGTGCTGGGGGGCATCGGGCAGTTCGCCGGCAGCTTCGCCCTGCCGGGCGGCTACCGCGAGCCGGTGCTGGTCTCCAGCACCGACAGCGTGGGCACCAAGGTCAAGGTGGCGATCGCCTGCAACCGCCATCGCGGTATCGGCGTCGACCTGGTCAACCACTGCGTCAACGACATCGCCACCAGCGGCGCCGAGCCGCTCTTCTTCCTGGACTACTTCGCCACCGGCAAGCTCCAGCCCGAGCTGCTGGCGGAGATCGTGGAGGGCGCCGCCGGGGCCTGCCGCGCCGCCGGCTGCGCCCTGGTCGGCGGGGAGACGGCCGAGATGCCGGGGGTCTACGCGCTCGGCGACTACGACATCGCCGGCTTCATCGTCGGCATCGTGGAGCGCGACCGCCAGATCGGGGCGCTGCCGGCCAGGGCCGGTGACGTTCTGGTCGGCCTGCCGTCGAGCGGGCTCCACACCAACGGCTTCTCCCTGGTCCGCTACCTGTTCCAGGCCGAGCGGATGCAGGACCCATACCCCGAGCTGCGACCCTACGGAGCAGGTTCGCCACCCCGCGGACCAGGCGCGGGGACCCCCGAGGCCGATGGTGCCGGCCCGGCCCCCTCGCTGGCCGACGTGCTCCTGGTTCCCCACCGCTCCTACCTGGCCGAGCTGCGCCTGGCCCGCGACGCCGTCCAGCTCGCCGGCGCGGCCCACGTCACCGGCGGCGGGCTCAAGGAGAACGTGCCCCGGGCCCTGCCCGAGGGACTTGGCGCCGAGCTCGAGACCAGCGCCTGGACGGTGCCGCCGGTGTTCCGCCTGATCGAGTCCCGGGGGGTCCTGCCGGAGGAGATGTGGCGCACCTTCAACATGGGCATCGGCATGGTCCTGGTGGTGCGCCCGGCTGACCTCTCGGAGCTGCTGCGGGCCCTCGACGGCAGCGGCGCGGTGCCCATCGGCCACGTCGTCCCCCAGGACGGGCCGGAGCGGACCCGCCTGACTTGAGCGACGCGCGCTCGCCGCATGGCGAGGCGGCCGGCACCCTCCGACTCGGAGTCCTGGTCTCGGGGCACGGCAGCAACCTTCGCGCGGTGATCGAGGCCTGCGCCTCGGGCCGTCTCGACGCCGAGGTGGCGCTGGTGGCCAGCAACAAGCGGAGCGCCCCGGCGCTGGCGGTGGCGACCGCGGCGGGCATCCCGGCGCGGGCCTTCCCGATCCCCGAGCACGGCGGCAACGTGGCCGACCGCGACGCCGCCATGGCCGCGGCGCTGCGCGAGGCGGGGGTCGACCTGGTGGTCTGCGCGGGCTACGACCGAGTCCTCGACGACGGCTTCGTCTGGGCCTTCAAGGACCGCATCCTCAACCTCCACCCCTCGCTGCTGCCGGCCTTCGCGGGCGGGATGTACGCCATCCGCGAGGCCTGGGAGTCGGGCGTCAAGGTGACCGGGGTCACGGTCCACCTGGTCGAGCCGGGCACCCTGGACGGGGGCACGATCGTGGCCCAGGAGCCGGTGCGGATCGAGGATTGGGACACCCTGGCGGAACTCGAAGCCCGCATCCACGCGACCGAGCACGAGCAGCTGGTGGAGGTCATCGGCCTGTGGCGCCGGCGCCGGCTCTGGCGCGGCCCCCACCGCATCGTCGTCGCGCCCGACGGCGCCCTTCCGCCCGAGGGCTTCACCCTCCTCGGCGACCCGCTGCCCAAGGAGGAGCGATGAAAGCGATCATCTCGGTCCACGACAAGTCGGGCGTCACGGACTTCGCCGCCGGCCTGGTCCGGCTCGGCTTCGAGCTCTTCTCGACCGGCGGCACCAGGAAGGCGCTGGCCCAGGCGGGCCTGCCGGTGCGCTCGGTCAGCGACCTGACCGGCTTCCCGGAGATCATGGACGGCCGGGTCAAGACCCTCCACCCCGGGGTCCACGGCGGCATCCTGGCCGACCGCCGGGTGCCCGAGCACATGGACCAGCTGCGGGCCCAGCGGCTGGAGCCGATCGACCTGGTCTGCGTCAACCTCTATCCCTTCGAGGCCACGGTGGCCCGCGACGGGGTGGACTTCGATACGGCGATCGAGAACATCGACATCGGCGGGCCCACGATGATCCGCGCGGCGGCCAAGAACCACGCCTCGGTGATGGTGGTGGTGGACCCCGCCGACTACGGCCGGGTGCTGGCCGAGCTTGCGGGTGGGGGAGTCGGCGAGGCGACCCGCCGGGAGCTGGCCCTGACCGCCTTCTCCCACACCGCGGCCTACGACGGCGCGATCAGCGCCTGGCTGCGCGGGCAGGTGGCGGGGGAGGCCTTCCCCCGGCAGTACGCGCTCGGCGGCACCAAGGCCCTCGACCTGCGCTACGGCGAGAACCCTCACCAGCGGGCTGCGCTGTACCTCGCCGGCGCCCGCGACGACGGCATCGCCGCGGCCGACCAGCTCCAGGGCATCGAGCTGTCCTACAACAACATCGTCGACCTCGACGCCGCCTGGGCCCTGGTCGCCGACCTGCCCTCGCCCTCGGCGGCGATCATCAAGCACACCAACCCCTGCGGCGCGGCCACCGCGGCGACCGTCGGCGAGGCGTACCAGCGGGCCTACGAGTGCGACACCACCTCGGCCTTCGGCGGCATCGTGGCCCTCAACGTCGCCTGCGACGCCGACACCGCGCGCCGGGTCACCTCGATCTTCGTCGAGGCGGTGGTGGCGCCGGCGTTCTCCGACGAGGCGCTGGCCCTGTTCGCCGCCAAGCCCAAGGTGCGCATAATGCGCCTCCGCCCCGCGCCCCAGCCCGATGTCGTCAAGCCGGTTTCCGGCGGTTTCCTGGTCCAGACGCCCGACGACCTGCTGGTCGACCGCGCCGCGATGCGCAGCGTCGGCCGCCGCGAGCCGACGCCGGAGGAGTGGGACCAGCTGGACTTCGCCTGGCGGGTGGTCAAGCACGTCGAGTCCAACGCCATCGTGCTGGTGCGCGACCTGGCTGCGGTCGGCGTCGGCGCCGGTCAGATGAGCCGGGTCGAGTCGGTGCAGATCGCCGTCCGCCGCGCCGGCCCCCTGGCCGCCGGCTCGGTGCTGGCCTCCGACGCCTTCTTCCCGATGGCCGACGGCATCGAGGAGGCCGCCCGCGCCGGGGTCACCGCGATTGTCCAGCCGGGCGGCTCGATCCGCGACGCCGACACCCTGGCGGCCGCCGACGCCGCCGGCCTGGCCATGGTCCACACCGGGCACCGCCACTTCCGCCACTGATCCCCGGCGGCGGTCACAGGGGGGTGCCGGCGGGCGACGCCGGCTCGGTCGGTGGCGTCACAATCTGGGGGTGCCAACCGGTCGCAGCGTCATCCACTGGTTTCGGCGGGACCTGCGGCTCTACGACAACAGCGCGCTGACGGCGGCCCTGGACTCCGGCGACCCGGTGCTGCCGGTGTTCCTGCTGGACCGCGTGCTGCTGGCCCGGCCGACGGTCGGCGAGCGGCGGCGGCGCTTCCTGCGGACGGCGCTGCGCGACCTCGACCGGCAGCTCCGGGCCCGCGGCGGGCGGCTGCTGGTGCTGGGCACCGAGGACGTCGCCCGGGAGCTCAACCGCCTGGCCCACGACAGCGGCGCCTGGGCGGTCTACTTCAACCGCGACTACACCCCCTACGGCCGCGAGCGCGACACCCGGACCACCCGCGGGATGCAGATGACCGGCATCGTGACCATGGCCTTCGACGACCTCGACCTGGTCGCGCCCTACCGCACCCTGGACGAGGAGGGACGCCTGCCGGCCACCTTCGAGGACTACTTCCGGCGCTGGCTCGACGTCCTCGACCTGCCCTCCAGCCCGCCGGAGCCCAACGCGGCGGCCGGTTTCACGCCCTTCGGCGAGGTGCCGGCCTCGACCGCGGGCTGGGAGCCGGAGCTGCTGGCCGACCCCACCGACTCGACCTGGCCCGGGGCCAGCCGGCCGCTGGCCCTGGGGCGGCTGGACGCCTTCGCCTTCACCGCCCTGGCCGGCTATGGCGAGGGCCCGGCGCTGGCGCCGGAGGCCACCTCCCGGCTCTCGGCGGCGCTCAAGTTCGGGACCCTCTCGGTCCGCGAGGTGGCCCGCGGGGTGATCGAGCTCGGCGGCCACCGTCCGGACGCCGCCGAAGGCATCGAGCGCTACCTGATGGCGCTGGCCCGGCGCGACTTCGCCCACCACCTGCTCTTCGCCGACCCGGCGCCGGCCCGGCCCGGAGCCGGCACCGAGGGTGGTGGCGCGGCCTTCGACGCCTGGGCCGAGGGTCGCAGCGGGCTGCCCCTGGCCGACGCCGCGATGCGCCACCTGGCCGCCGAGGGGTGGATCCCCGAGCCGGCGCGGGCGGCGGCGGCGGTGGCGCTGGTGCAGGTCCTCGGGGTGCCGTGGCCCCGTGGCGCCGACCACTTCATGCGCCACCTGGTCGACGCCGAGGTGGCGGCCAACGCGATCGCCTGGCGCGCCGTGGCCGGCGCCACCGGCGCGGACGCTGCCGTCGCCGCCGACCGCTGGGCCGACGCCGCCGAGCTCCACGACCCCGACGGGGCCTACGTCAGGCGCTGGGTCCCCGAGCTGGCCGGGATGCCCGGCGAGTGGGTCCACCGCCCGTGGCAGGCGCCGGTCGAGGTACAGGAAGCGGCAGAATGCGTTGTCGGCAGGGATTACCCGGCCCCGGTCGCCGGGGCCGGCTGAGGAGGCTGGAAAGCATGTGCACATCGGAGCCCGGCCACTGGCCGGAGGGGGCGCGCCGGACCGGCAGGGACGTCGAGATCACGGCCCGGGACGGCACCACCATCCCCCTCCACGTCTGCCATCCCGAGGGGGAGGGGCCGTGGCCGACGGTCCTGATCGTCCACGACTACTTCGACCCCGAGCACTTCTACCACGAGCTGGCCTGCCGCTACGCCGGCGCCGGCTACCTCGGCGTGGTGCCCAGCCTCTTCCACCGCCACCCCAAGCTGGCCGAGCAGACCCACGCCGCCGCCGGCGAGCGCATCCTCGCCGTCACCGACCAGGAGGTGCTGGACGACGTCGACGCGGTGATCGAGCATCTGGAGCAGAATCACCTGGCCTCCGGCCTGGCCGTCTCCGGCTTCTGCTGGGGCGGGCGGATGGCCTACGTGGTCGCCGCGCGCCACCCCGAGGTCAGGCTGCTCCTGCCCTTCTACGGCCACTTCGCCGCCTGGAGCGGGCCCGACGGCCCCAAGCCCTACTCGCCGCTGGAGGAGGCCGGCAAGATCAGCGCCCGGGTGCTCGGGTTCTACGGCGGCGCCGACCCCTCGATCCCCGTCGAGGGAGTCCGCGAGATGGAGCGCAAGCTGCGCGAGCACGGCCTCCAGGCCGACCTCAAGGTGGTCGAGGGGGCGCCCCACTCCTTCTTCCGGATGAAGGAGCACGCGGCGGAGTCCGAGGCGGCCTGGGCCGAGGTGCTGGCGGCGCTCGGGGAGACGCTGGCGCCCGCGTAACAGCCGATTGCCAGGCTGGCGGCCGCGCCGTATCATCCCCCCACGCCTCCGCTCCGGCGGGCAGGGCACGGGAAGGATTCGGCGCGGCTCGGCCGCGCGCCGGGAGGGAACTCGATGCGACCTGGGATGCGCCGCCAGGCGCTGCTGCTGCCGACCCTGCTGACGGTGGCCGCCGCCGGGCTCGCCGCGCCGCCGTCGGCCGCGATCGCCGACGCGCCGGGCGTCCAGGTGGCGCCGCCGATCCACACCATGGCCCCGGTCGGTGGTCCCGGGCCGGGGATCATCCTGCCCCCGGTCCACCTTCCGATTCCGGTGGTCAACCCGACTCCGACCACCAACCGGATGCTGGCGGGCGGGTGGGACCACACCCTCTACGCCTCTCCCGACGGCTCGGTCTGGAGCTGGGGCAGCGACGCCCAGGGCCAGCTCGGGACCGGGGCGGCGCTGGCCGACAGCCTGGTCCCGGTCCGCCTCGCGGGCATCTGCGACGCCCAGGCGGTGGCCGCCGGTGACTACCACTCGCTGCTCCTGCGGGGCGACGGCTCGGTCTGGAGCTGGGGGCTCGACGACTTCGGCCAGCTCGGCATCGGCAGCCGCGCCAGCCAGAGCGCGCCGGTCCAGGTGCCCGGCCTGAGCAACGTGGTGGCGATCGCCGCCGGCGGCCGGGACTCGCTGGCGATCCGCCGCGACGGCTCGGTCTGGGCCTGGGGAGCGGGTGGCTTCGGCCAGCTCGGCGACGGCGGCGTGGCCGACAGCCTCTCGCCGGTGCAGGTGGGGGCCATCGCCGGGGCGGTGGCGGTCAGCACCAGCGGCTACCACGCCCTGGCCGCGCTCGGCGACGGCTCGGTCTGGAGCTGGGGCAACAACGGCTCCGGCGAGCTGGGCCTGCCGACCGCGGCGAGCTTCACCGACGTGCCGACCCAGGTCGAGGGGGTGACCGGCGCGGTCTCCGTGGCGGCCGGCGCCAACCGCTCCCTGGCGCTGCTGAACAAGGGCGTCATCGAGACCTGGGGGGCGCCCTACCTGCCCGACCTCAGCGCCGTCGGCGCCCAGCCCACTCCCCAGCCGTTCGCCACCAGCCTCCCCAACGAGAGCCGGCTGGGCTGGTGGGCGCCGCGGCCGCTGGCGGGGATCGACGGCGTCACCTCGATCTCGGCCGGGGTGTTCCACGCCATCGCCCGGCGCACCGACGGCACGGTCTGGACCGTCGGCGGCAACAGCGACGGCCAGCTCGGCACCGGCAGCACCAGCGCCAGCGCCACCCCGACCCAGCTGAGCTGGCCGGCGGGCGTCAGCGCGGTCGCCGCCGGCCAGTACTTCAGCCTGGCCCTGACCAGCGCGTCGGCGCTCTACGCCTGGGGCGACAACGGCGGCGGCCAGCTCGGCACCGGCGACCGCGCCACCCGGGTGACCCCGACCGGGGTCACCGGCGCCGGCGCCGCCGGCAACCAGCTGCGCTACCTCGGCGGCCTGGGCGGCGTCGGGGTGCAGACCGCGCCGTCGGTCTACCTGGTCCTCTGGGACTGGAACGGCGTCGACCCGGCCGGGGAGTCGCCCTACCTGCAGAGCTTCCTCAACGGCGTCCTGGGCAGCTCCTGGAACACCACGGTGACCCAGTACTGCCAGGGCGTCCCGAACGGGTCGATCACCTGCGACCCGGGCTGCGGAGCGGTCTTCGGCGGCAACCCCCACTCGCCCCTGGCCGGCGTCTGGGCCGACAACGCCAACCTGGTGCCGGCCTCGCCGACCCAGAACGACCTGGCCGGTGAGGCGACCCTGGCGGCGGCCCACTTCGGCAACCTCACGCCGGCGTCCAACGTCAACACTCAGTACGTCATCGCCACCCCCACCGGGCACAGCACGGCGGGCTTCATGACCTCGTTCTGCGCCTGGCACACCTACACCGTGACGTCCTACGGCAACCTGGCCTTCACCAACCTGCCCTACCTGCCCGACGCCGGGGCGACCTGCGGGGCCGGCTACGTCAACGGCGGCGCGGGGCCGCTGGACGCGGTCAGCATCGTCGAGGGCCACGAGCTTGCCGAGACCGAGACCGACCCGATGATCTACGCCGGCTGGATGGACGGCGGCTACGAGGAGATCGGCGACAAGTGCGCCTGGATCAGCGACGGCCCGGGGGCGGCCCGCAACGTCTCCCTGAGCACCGGCAGCTTCCCGGTCCAGACGCTCTGGAGCAACGCCGCCAACGCCGGCGCCGGAGGCTGCGCGATCTCCTACCCCTGACTCCGGGCGGGCCGGCGGTGCCCGGCCATAGACTGATCGGGATGGAAGCCCTGCCGGTGGTCGCGGCCGAGAGGTCCGAGCCCGAGGCCGTCGCGATGCCGGACTGGGCGACCGACCGGCTGGTGACCTACAGCCGCTCCATCACGGTCGACCTGACCTACCGCTGCCTGGCCCGCTGCGGCTATTGCGAGTACCGCCAGGACGAGGGTGGGCTGATCTCCGACGCCGAGGTCGAGCGCCTGCTCGACGCCGCCGTGGCCGGGCGCTGCCGCGAGGTACTGATCATGGCCGGGGAGCGGCCCTGGGACCTGCCCGACGTGGCCCAGGAGCTGTTCCGGCGCTTCCCCGCGCGCGTCGCGTCCGCGGCGGGCGAGGCCGCCTTCGTGGACCTGGCCATCGACGTCTGCCGCCGCGCCATGCGGCGGGGGCTGCTGCCGCACCTCAACGTCGGGGTCCTCAGCGCGGCGAGCCTGGCGCGGCTCAAGCCCTGGTGCGTGTCGATGGGGCTGATGCTGGAGACCCTGCGCGACGACCTGCGGGCGCACAGCGGAACCTACCGCAAGGTCGCCGCCACCAGGCTGGCTCACATCGCCGCCGCCGGCCGGCTGCGCATCCCCTTCACCACCGGCATCCTGGTCGGCATCGGCGAGGCCGCGGAGGACCGGCGCGCGGCGCTGGAGGCCATCGCCGCGCTGCACCGCGAGCACGGCCACATCGAGGAGGTCATCGTCCAGGACTTCCAGCCCAAGCCCGGCACGCCGATGGCCGACCAGCCCGCGCCGGACGAGCCGACGATGCGCGAGGCGGTGCGGGTCGCGCGGGCGGTGCTGCCGCCGGAGGTCAAGGTGCAGGTGCCGCCCAACCTGCTGCCCGGCGGCGCCACGGCCGACTGGGTGGACCTTCTCGACGCCGGCGCGCGCGACCTCGGCGGCGTCTCCCTCAACAGCGACTCGGTCTCGCCGTCGCACCCCTGGCCGGCGATCGCCGCCCTGGAGCGCGCGATCGAAAAGCGCGGCTGGCGGCCGATGGAGCGCCTGCCGCTCTACGCCGAGTCGACCGCCGACCTCCGCGCCGCCGCCGACACCCTGCGCCGCGAGCTGGTCGGCGACGAGGTCACCTACGTCGTCAACCGCAACGTCAACGTCACCAACGCCTGCGTCGGTTCCTGCCTGTTCTGCGGCTTCCGGCGCAACCCCTCCGACGGCGCGGCGTACTGGCACGACCGCGAGGCGATCTTCGTCAAGATCGAGGACGCGGTGCGGCGGGGGGCCACCGAGATCTGCATGCAGTCGGGCCTGATGCCCGACCTCGACCTGCGTTTCTTCCTCGAATTGTTCGACGACATCCGCACCCGCTGGCCGCACCTGCACCTGCACGCCCTGTCGCCGGAGGAGATCAGGTGGCTGGCCAGCCTCGACCGCCGCCCGGTGCGCGCGGTGCTCAGCGACCTTCGGGCCGCCGGCCTCGGCACCATGCCCGGCACCGCCGCCGAGGTGCTGGTGGAGGAGGTCCGCCGGGTCATCTGCCCCAACAAGCTGGACACCGAGAGTTGGATCGACGTCGTCCGCACGGCGCACTCGCTGGGCATCCGCACCACCAGCACCCTGATGTACGGGCACGTCGAGACCTGGGAGCACCGCATCCGCCACATGCAGGTGATCCGCGACCTGCAGCGCGAGACCGGCGGCATCACCGAGTTCGTGCTGCTGCCCTTCCAGAACGAGCACAACCCGCTCAGCCGCCGCTACGCGATCCCCCCGGTGGCGCTGGCGGAGTCGCTCAAGCTCACCGCCCTGGCCCGGCTGTACTTCGGCGCCGACCTCCCCAACATCCAGACGAGCTGGGTCAAGATCGGCGTCGACGGCGTCCGGGAGTCGCTGCGCTGGGGGGCCAACGACTTCGGCGGCACGCTGATGGAGGAGACCATCTCGCGCTCCTCGGGGGCCAGCCACGGCAGCAACCTGGAGGTAGCGGAGATCGTCGCCGCCATCCGCGCCGCCGGCCGCGTCCCCCGCGAGCGGGCCACCGACTACGGCCCCACGCCGCCCCGGGTGGCCGACCGGGGTCCGGGCGCGATCTCCCGGCCGGCGCCCCACGACCCGTCGCTGGCCCGCCGCGCGGCCCACCCCAACCTGGCCCGGCTCAAGCCCCTGGACCCCGCCGTCGCCCGCCAGGCCTGAGGTCCCAAGGGGAAGCCTTTACCGATTCCTAACCGGCCGGGGCCGGCGGCTTCCCCAGAATTGCGTATTGGCGGGATCAAGAGCGGTCGGCGCTCGAACAAATGACTGACCAACAACAGGTGCGGGAGTCCCCGGGCAGCCAGGCGGCGCCATGCGATTGGCGCGCCGCCGCCGATCTGGAGCGCTGGATCGCCGTGGTGCGCCTGGGCGCCGGCGCCTTCCTGGTGGTCCAGCTCATCCTGCTGCCGCCCACCCTGCGCCAGCTTCCGCTGGCCGGCCTCTTCCTGCTGCTGGCCGCCGCGGGGCTGGTCTTCGCCCTCCGCGCGGTGGCCCCCGGGGCGCTGGCGCGCGACACCCTCCGCATCCCCCTCTTCCTCAGCGACTGGGCCGCCGCCACCATCGTGCTGGCGGCCTACGACTCGCCCGGCGACTTGACCTGGATCGTCTTCCTGTTCGTGATCATGGAGGGCGGGGTGCGCTGGCAGCTGCGGGGGGCGCTGACCGGCTTCCTGCTCTTCGCCGCCGCCGACCTGCCCTTCGAGATCCTGACCCCGGCCTACACCAGGCTCCACTTCGACCCCGCCTCGATCTCCTTCAGGCTCGGCCTGCTGGGGGTCGCGGCGCTGTTCTTCGGGCTCCAGAACCGGCACTCCCGGCGCCTCGCCGAGGCCCTCGAGCGCCAGACCCAGCGCCTGGAGCAGGACTACCAGGCCCAGGCCAGCGGGGCGGCGAGGCTGCGCGACTCGGAGGCCGCCCTGCGCGCCTCGGAGACCAGGCTGCGGTCTTCGGAGGCGGCGCTGCGGGTGATCGTGGACTCCTCGCTGAACGCCATCGTGACCATGGACGAAGTGGGCTTCGTCACCGGCTGGAACCCCGAGGCGGCGCACCTCTTCGGCTGGACCCGGGAGGAGGCCCTGGGGCGGCCCGTACACGAGACCCTGTTCGCCCCCGAGGCCCGGGTCGAGCACGGCCGGGAGATCGAGCGCCTGCTCCACAGCAGGGAGGCGCGGGCCGCCGGACAAGTCCTGGAGCTGCGCGGGATGCACCGTGACGGCCGCCAGTTCCCGATCGAGCTGGCCATCTCGCCGGGCTCGCGCCAGGGCGAGCGGCTGACCTTCGTGGCCTTCATCCGCGACATCTCGGAGCGCAAGCGGGCGGAGCGCCTGAAGACCGCGCAGTTCGCCGCCACCCGGGCCCTGGCCGAGGCCCCGACCATCCTGGCCGCCGCCCCGGCACTGCTGCGCGGGCTCTGCGAGAACCTCGGCTGGGACGTCGGCCAGCTCTGGCTGGTGGACGCCGAGGCCGGGCTGCTGCGCTGGTACTCGGGCTGGCACCTGCCGGCGGCCGAGGCGGTGGCCTTCCTGGAGGCCAGCCGGCAGGCGGCCTTCGCCCTCGGCGAGGGCCTCCCCGGGCGGGTCTGGGCCAGCGCCCGCGAGAGCTGGAGCGCCGACGGCGGCGGCGACGGCCGGCTGGCGGAGCTGGCCCGCGCGGGCCGCGGCGAGCTGCGGGGGGCGGTGGCCTTCCCCGTCCGCACCGGCTTCAACGTCACCGGGGTCATCGAGCTGCACGCCCGCCGGATCGCCGAGCCGGACCACGAGACCCTCCAGGTGCTGACCGACATCGGCCTCCAGTTGGGCCAGTTCGTGGAGCGCAAGCGGGTCGAGGACGAGCTGACCAAGGCGCTCCAGTACCAGGCCCTCCACGACCCCCTGACCGGCCTGCCCAACCGCACCCTGTTCACCGACCGGCTGACCCAGGCGCTGCTCCAGCACCACCGCGACTCCCGCCGGATGGCGCTACTGATGCTCGACCTCGACGGCTTCAAGGAGGTCAACGACCGCCTTGGCCACCACGCCGGTGACCTGCTCCTCCGCGACGTCTCCACCCGCCTCCGGGAGGCGCTCCGGGAGAGCGACACGGTGGCCCGCCTGGGCGGCGACGAGTTCGCCGTCCTGCCCGCCGGCACCGACGGCATCGCCGCCGCCGCGCGCACCGCCGAGAAGCTGATGGGCGCGCTGCGGCGTCCCTTCCAGGTCGACGGCCGGCTGGTCGAGGTGCGGGCCAGCGTGGGCATCGCGATGTGCCCCGAGGACGGCGCCGACGCCGACTCCCTGCTCCGCGCCGCCGACGCCGCGATGTACTCGGCCAAGCGCTCCGGCAGCGGCTACGCCACCTCCGCGGTCGAACCCCCGCCCCGGCTGCGCCGGGTCGCCGGCGCCGAGGCGGGCGAGGCCCTGCGGCCGTCCTCGGAGGGGCTCGCCGGCTGAGGGTACGGCGCTAACATGGCTGCAGGCCCCGCCGTTCCCCGGGGCGTCGCTGTGAAGGAGGCCGTCTGGATGTACCCCCTGGTCCGCGGGCGCACCGCCTACCAAGCCCACGTGCAGGTCCCCGAGGGCCTCTACGAGGAGGAGCACGGACGCGAGGCGTTCTCCGGCCCCTGCTCCCACCTCTACCGCCTCCACCCTCCGACCGGCTGGGACGACGTCGAGGGTCCGCTCAAGCCCCACGCCTTCGACTTCAACCGCCCCGAGTTCATGGCCACCGCCCGCGGCGGCTGGAGCCTGATCCTGGAGAACTCCTACTCCGCGGTGTACGTCCACGCCCCGGAGTCGCCGCCGGAGGGGTTCCTGCGCGACTCCGACGGCGACCTCACCTATTTCATCCACCACGGCGAGGGGCTGCTGGAATCGGACTACGGGGACCTGCCCTACGAGGCCGGCGACTACGTCGTGGTGCCCAAGGGGACGACCCACCGGATGCTGCCGCGCGAGGGCAGCCCGCAGTTCCACCTGATCATCGAGACCGCCGCCGAGGTCGAGCTGCCGGAGCGCGGGCTGCTCGGCCAGCACGCCCTCTTCGACCCCGGCGTGCTGCGCCTGCCGGAGCTCAAGCCGGAGTACGACGCGCGTCCCGGCAGGTGGACGGTGATGGTCAAGCGCGACGGCCTCTACACCAAGCTGACCTACGGCTGGTTCCCCCTCGACGTCGTCGGCTGGCGCGGCACCCTGACGGTGCGCAAGCTCAACGTCCGCGACTTCCGGCCCATCACCTCGCCGCGCTACCACCTGCCGCCGAGCGTGCACGCGACCTTCGTGGTGCCGGGTCTGTCGATCTGCACCTTCGCGCCACGCCCGCTGGAGGGCCCGGAGACGCTGCGGGTGCCCTTCTACCACGCCAACATCGACAACGACGAGGTGCTCTTCTACCACCGTGGCAACTTCTTCAGCCGGGCCAACATCGGCGAGGGCTTCATGACCCTGCATCCCCAGGGCCTGCACCACGGGCCGCAGCCCGGCGCCGTCAAGGGTGCGCTGACCAAGACCGAGACCGACGAGATCGCGGTGATGCTGGAGTCGGAGGAGCCGTTCACCGTCAGCGACGAGTGCCTGCTCGCCGACATCCCGGAGTACAAGTTCTCGTGGCGGGCGGCCGCGCCCAACGGGGCCACGCCGGCCGCCGCCACCGCGGCCGCCGCGCCCGGCGGCCGGGCGTGACCGTAAGCGGAGCAGGAGGCGTGCAACGATGACCCAGACCGAGACCCCCCCGCGCTACCAGCCCAAGGTCGACCACATGCCGATCGAGGCGGTGGACCACCTCGAGCTCTGGGTCGGCAATGCGCGCCAGGCGGCCTACTTTTACCAGCACGCGATGGGCTTCGACCTGATCGCCTACGCCGGCCCCGAGACCGGCGTGCGCGACCGCGCCAGCTACGTCCTCAGCCAGGGCGAGGTGCGCCTGGTGCTGACCACCGGGATGGGCCCGGAGTCGGAGATCGCGCGCTTCGCCCACGAGCACGGCGACGGCGTGCGCCGCGTCTCGCTGCGCGTGCCCGACTGCCGGACGGCGTTCGAGGAGGCCATCAAGCGCGGCGCGCTGCCGGCCCAGGAGCCGTCATTCGCGGACGACGCCGGCGGGCGCGCCGGGGTCAGCGCGATCCGGATGTACGGCGACGTGGTGATGACGTTCGTCGAGCGGCGCGACTACCACGGGGTATTCCTGCCGTTCTTCGAGGCCGTGACTCCCCCCACGGAGCAGGCTTCGCGGGGACCCCGGGACGGTGCGGCCGCCGGCCGGAACCGTGGCGCGGGCATCGCGGCCATCGACCACATCGTCGGCAACGTCGCGCTCGGCGACATGAACGTCTGGGTCAAGTGGTTCCAGGACGTGCTCGGCTTCGAGCAGCTCCAGCACTTCACCGACGAGGCCATCACCACGGAATACTCGGCGCTGATGTCCAAGGTCATGCAGAACGGCTCGGGCAAGATCAAGTTCCCGATCAACGAGCCGGCCCAGGGCAAGAAGAAGTCGCAGATCGAGGAGTACCTCGACTTCAACCGCGCCCCCGGGGTCCAGCATATCGCCCTGATCACCGGCGATGTCTGCGCCACCGTCGACGCGCTCAAGCAGCGCGGCGTCGAGTTCCTGACCGTGCCCCAGACCTACTACGACGACCTCTGGCAGCGCGTCGGTCCGATCCGCGAGGACGTGGGGGAGATCGAGCGCCTCAACATCATGGTCGACCGCGACGACGAGGGCTACCTGCTGCAGATCTTCACCAAGCCCGTCGAGGACCGCCCCACGTTGTTCTTCGAGGTCATCCAGCGCCGCGGCTCGCGCGGCTTTGGCGAGGGCAACTTCAAGGCTCTGTTCGAGGCCATCGAGCGCGAGCAGGACCGGCGCGGCAACCTCTGAGCCTCGCGCGGGCGGGCATCGCGGGCGGGCCAGGGCTTGCGTGGTGGCCGGGTCCCGGGTTACCCTTGTCATGTCGTTGACGTACCAGTACGACTCAGCTACGACAGGGACAACCAAGACGTGATCGCCACCATCGACCTCGGCCCGAGGATCGCCACCCAGGCTGAGGCCCTGGCCGCCGCCAACCGCGGCCTGGCCAGTCCCAAGGCCAAGGCCCGGGCTTACCTGGAGCAGGTCCAGGCCATTCACGCCGTCCTCAGCTCGCCGCCCCTCGGCCCCGAGCTGGAACGCATCGACCCCTATCTCTTCGCCGGCCTCCACCTCGGCCTGAGCAACGCCGCCTTTGCCCTGACCGCCCCGCGAGACGAGGGTCGAGCGGCGCTCCGGATCTCGCTGGAACAGGCTCGCCAGGCGCTGCGCGACTACCTCGAGCTGCTCGAAGTCTCTGACCTGAGGCCCGTCGCCGACCTGGTGCGCTGGCTGGTCGCCGAGCTCGACGTGCCCCAGGCTGAGGTGGCCGAGCTGGTCGGCACCAACCTGCGCACGCTCCAGCGCTGGCTTCACGCCAATGCCAAGCTGACCCTGAAACCCGCCCAGGAAGCCCGCGTCAGGGCGGTGGCCAAAGCCACCCGGCACCTGCTCCACAGCCTCAGCGGGCCGGGCGTCGCGCACTGGTTCCACCGCCCTCATCCCGACCTCCACGGCCGGGCGCCGATGGCCATGCTGGCCGAGCCTGACGCGGTGCCCCAGCTGCTCCTGCTGGCCTCTCGCACCCGGTCGCACAACGCCTCGTGAGGCTCGGGGGGGATGCGCGACATCATGGCGTTCCGGCTTGCCGGCTGGGACACCCCATTCTGGGCCAACCCCAACCGCTCGGCGGGCCGCTACAACCAGGCCATGTCGCAGCCGACGCAGTACCTGTGCCTGCATCCCTGGGGGCCGTGGGCTGAGTACCTCCGGCGCGAGGATCTCCGCGACGTCGGCATGCTCGACGACCTGCGGGCGTGCATCTGGGTGGCCCGTCTTTCCGTGGAGTCTCTGCCTCTCGACCGCTCGCTGCAGCGGGGCGCGATGCCGGACCAGGCGTACCTCGATCTGACCTTCGAGAACGCCGCCGCCCATGGACTCTCCGCGGCGGCGCTGGTCGCCGACGACCACACCGCCTGCCGCCGCTTCGCGGACCGGTGCTGGTCCAATCCGACCGGCCCGCGAATGCTCTGTGTGCCCAACGCCGCGCTGCCGGCGACGCGGAACATCGTCATCTTCGGCGCCCGCCTGAAGGCCGACTGGGATCTGGTTCGGTGGGACGCCGATCTCGACATCCCGACCGCGGTCGCCGCCGACGGCGCCCGGCCCGCACCCGACGTCGTCGCGGCCACCCGATACCGCGGCCAGCCACACGCGGAGTACGAGGCCTGGCGCCGCCGTCGTGGCGCGAGCCGATGAGGGCGGCGTGATGCCCTCCGGCGATAACGTCGTGAACCCGCAGGCCTACGAGCCGCTCCCGATCAGGCGCGTCGTCAGCGGCCGGGGGGCGCATCGCGCGCTCGGCGAAGAGCTGCGCGGGCTCGACGTCGCGCGGGCGCTGCTGCTGACCACGCGCAGCCTCGACGGCGGCGTGGTGGTGGCGTCCGTCGCCGACGCCGGCGGTGGCGCGATCGCGGCGAGGTTCGGCGGGGTGTCGGCGCACAACCCGACGTCCGGCGTGCGCGCGGCGGCCGAGGCGTTCGCGGCCGCGCGGTGCGACGCGATCGTGGCCCTGGGTGGCGGCAGCGTCATCGACTGCGCCAAGGCGGTGAAGCACATGCTCGGCGGCGACTTCCCGCTGCTCGACCTGCCGACCACGCTGTCGGGCGCGGAGTGGGCCGCGAGCTTCGGGCAGACCGACGACGAGACGCGGATCAAGGGCGGCTACCGCGCCCGGGAGCTGTTCGCTGACGTCGTGCTCCTCGACGTCGAGGTGGCGTCGCAGACGCCCGAGTGGCTCTGGTCCAGCACGGGTTTCCGGGCCATCGACCACGCCGTCGAGGCGATCCTGGCCGACAACGCGCACCCCTACCTCGAC
>DASZGP010000314.1:0-7794 GCA_035938695.1 Candidatus Dormiibacterota bacterium
GCTGCGTCGAGCGCGTCCAACGCACCATCCTGGAAGAGTGCTGGCGGCCCACCTTCGCCCGCTCCCTGGTGCCCAAGTACACCGCCCTCCGTCGCGACCTCGACGAGTACCTCCGTTACTACAACTGGGAGCGCGGCCACAGCGGTAGGAGGAGCTCCGGCAGCCTCCTGCCGTCATGGTCTATGGTGCCCGCAAGATGCGCCCACGATGACCGTCACCTGTCGGGTCATCTTGGAGGCCGTTCAGCCTAGGCCCGGCTCAGCACCCGCGCCACCAGGTGACCCCGTCGTCGACCGAGCAGAGGACCCCCATGCTGGATCCCAGGCTGGCCAGGATCCGGCCGTCGGGCAGGTAGGCCAGCGCCTGCAGCACGACGTTGGAGTTGAGCGCCCGGCCACCGACCGGCCGGAAGCTGTTGCCGCCGTCGGCCGACTGCAGCACCGACGCGGCGCCGCTGGCGAGCTGGGAGCCGACCAGCAGGGTGGGGGCTCCGGCCGTGGGCATCGCGGCGGCGGCGGCGATCTGCTGCCCGGTCCACCGCGAAGGCAGCATGCGCCAGTCCGTCCCGCCGGCGGAGCCGAGGTATACGTGGGTCAGCGAGTAGGCCAGGAAGGTGGTCGCGCCGGCGCTCCCGGTGGTCCGGGAGAGCTGGAGGTGGAGGTCCTGGGGCATCGCCGCCACCAGCCGGCAGGCGCTGTCCCCCAGGCCGCAGCCGAGGACCTCGGCCTGGCCGGTGGTCACCTGGGTCGGCGCGGAGCTCACGCCCGACACCAGCACCCGGTCGCCGCCGGTCGCGAAGACCAGGTCGTCGGGGGTCAGGTCCTGGGGCAGGGTGGGCCCGAGCCGGGGGGTCGACGAGCCGCCGTCGTAGACCAGGAGCGCGTTGCCGGTGGCGGCGACGGTGACCAGCCGGAGCTGTCCGGTGTCCGCCGCCACCATCCCCGCCAGGGCGGCCCGGCCGGGCAGGTTGGTGGGGAACGTGGCCCCGCCGTCCCGGCTGACCTGGACCCCGAGGTCGCCCGAGAACCCGACCAGGACGTCGGCGCCCCCCGCGGCGCCGGGGAAGGCCATGATCTGGGTGCTGTGGAAGCCCAGCGCGGGCAGGGTGGTCCAGGTCCTGCCGCCGTCGGTCGAGGTGGTCAGCACGTCGCAGGCGGCGGCGCAGGCGCCGGCCACCCCGGCGGCGTAGACGGTGCGGTTGCCGCCGTAGCCCGGCGAGGCGGCGAAGGAGTACAGGCTGAGGTCCCGGGCGCCGGGGCTGAGCCCGGTCACCCCGCCCAGGCTGACGCCGCTCGGTGGCAGCTCGGCGGGCGGCAGGCCGGGCGGGATCGCGGCGGCCACCGGGCCGCCGATGTGCGGGGCGCCGGTCCCGATCACCGGCGGCGCGCCGGCGACCCCGGTGCCCGTGGCACCGTCCGTGGTGGCGGACCGCGACGCCGGCGGCGCGGCCGCGGCCGGCGGGGTCGCCGACGGGGCCACCAGGATCATCACCACGCTGACCGCCGAGAGCAGGGCCAGCTGCTCGGAGCGCAGCCCGGCGCCGCTGAGGCGGCTCTTGACCCGCTCGACGGCCCGCAGCCAGGTGGCCGGCATGAACATCGCGTGGGCCGACGGCGCGGCCATCTCCCGGGCCCGGCGGCGGGCCCGGGTCAGGGCCACCGAGACCGCCTTCAGCGAGGTGCCGGCCCGGGTCGCCATCTCCTCGTAGGAGAAGCCGGCGAAGCGCATCGCGAAGAGGCGGCGGTCGGTCGCCGAGAGCCGCTGCCAGGCCAGCTGGAGGTCGTGGCGGTCGAGCACCACCCGCTCCGGCTCCTCGGGGGCGCCGTCGGCGTGGTGGATGCCCGCCACCCGCTGCCGTGACTGGCGCCGGCGGAGCATGTCGCGGCAGACGTTGCGGGCCACGCTGGCCAGGTAGGGCTCCAGCTCGTCGTTGACCGCGGTCAGGTGGGAGGCGCCGCGGATGAACGTCTCCTGGACCGCGTCCTCGGCGTCGGCGCGATGGTTGAGGTAGCTGAGGCAGACCTTGGTCAGCCGGTCGTGGTTCTGGCGGAAGACGTGCTCGAGGTCCTCCAGGGTGGGCCGGGCACGCCGGACTTCACCGACCACGGCGCGTCCCCACTCGTCTTCCGGCTGCTCCACAGGCAGCCGCTCAGCTTGGGCTGACACCTGCTCACCCCATCGAGACGGAAGGCGAAAGTATATCCGCCGGGGGCGCGATCGAAGCCGCCGAAACTGTCATTGTCACACCGTCTGATGTCGACGTTTCGCGGCCGCGGGCGACCGGCCGGTCAGGGCTGGAGGGAGGCCTCCAGGCGCTTCTGCAGCCACTGGGTGGCGAAGCGCGCGCCCAGCGCCGCCAGGGCCATGCCCAGCGGCACCGCCAGCAGGTGGACGATCAGCAGGTTGCCGTAGACCGGCAGGACCAGCAGGATCAGGCCGAGGCCGAACACGCCGCCGTAGGTGCCGGCGATGGCATAGAGCGGGAAGCGCTCGGCGCCGCGGAACTTCTCCGGCACCTCCGACGGGACGCTGGGCCCGAAGCGCGGCCCGATCACCTGGAGGCTGGCCACGTGGCGCAGGTTGGGGGTCACCCGGACCGCCACCTGGACTTGGCTCTGGGGGACGCTGCGCAGCAGCCGGCGCTCGATGTTGAACTGCAGCTTCTGCTGCCGGGTGTTGACGTAGACCATCCCCAGGCCGTAGACCATCGACACCGGCGAGGCCCCCACCATCTGACCCTGGACCATCTCCGGGGCGGCCTTGCGGTCGCGCCGGGCGAGGATCACCGCGGGCCAGATCAGCGTGCCGGGGGCGACGATCGCGGCCAGGAAGAAGAGGACCTCCTCGACCTTCAGCGGGACGTCGCGGAAGACGAAGGCCAGGCCGGCGGCCAGCAGCAGGAGGGCCACCTGGTAGATCGCGACGTAGGTCCCGATCCGGATCACCCGGGCCGGGCTGTAGCCCTCCAGCATCCGGGCCTGGAGCGCCCGGCCGCGACCCTTGGGAGGCGGCGGTGGCGGCTCCAGCTGGGCCGCCCTGGGCTTGACCCGGCGCTGCTGGACGCGCACCTGCTGCTTTGGCACGGCTACAACGATACGGACGCCCGAAAGCCCGGCCCGCGGCGTGCTCGGCCGGCGGTGAGGAGTTCAGGCAACAGGCGCCAGCTGCGAGGTGCGCTGCGAGGACGTGGGCAAGACCGCGAGGAGGACCTGGACGCCTGTTGCCTGGCGATGAAGGCAAGACCTCGGCGCTCTCGCACCAACATCTTGTAGCTTCAGGCCGATTTTACCCCCGCATGTTGGGCCGTGTCAAGGACGAGGCGGATGCCCAGGACCTCCGCGAAGCCGGCCGCGAGGGCCTCCACCAGCCGCTCCCGGGAGGGGACCCGGGGCAGCATCTCGGCCAGGCTGACGGAGATCGGCCGGAGCGCCCGGGCCGCCTCGTCGCGCATCAGGGCGGGCAGGTCGACCTGGCGGTCGGTGAGCAGCAGGCTGCCGTGCTGCAGGAAAGCCCCACGGCTGCGCCACTGCGCCGAGGCCAGCAGTTTGCGGCCGCCGACCAGCACCTCCTCGGCCGACGCCGAGGCGAAGCAGACCGGGGTCACCCCGGACGCCGGGCGGGGCTCGCAGGGGGCGCCCTGACCGTCGACGCCGAGGTCCAGCAGCCCGCGCAGGAGAGCCTCGGTGATGGCGTGGTAGGTGGCCATCAGGGTGCCCCCGACGACCGGGTCGGCCTGGGAGGCGACCACCGAGTAGGTCAGCTCGTCGTCGTGGAGCAGGGCCTGGCCGCCGGTGGGGCGGCGCACCACGTCGAGGCCGGCGCGGCGCACGGCGTCGAGGTCGAGGACGTCGTCCTTTTGCCCGAGGCCAAGGGAGACGCAGGCCGGCGACCAGCCGTAGAAACGCAGCGTGGCCGGGCGCTCGCCGGCGACCAATTGGTCCAGCAGGGCGCGGTCGCGGGCCATGTTGGTGGCGCCGTCGGCGGGTGGGTCGACGATCAGCCGCCAGGTCGGGCGAATGCCGCCGATCCGCAGGGGGGTGGGGGCGGTGGGTGCGGCGCGGCCGGCGCTGGGTGCGGCGTGGGTGGCGCCGGCGGCGGGCTCAGACATTGAACCTGAACACCACGGTGTCGCCGTCCTGGAAGACGTAGTCCTTGCCCTCGATCCGCACCTTGGCGGCCGCCCGCGCCGCCGCCCAGCCGCGCAGCTCGACCAGGTCGCGCCAGTCGGCCACCTCGGCCTTGATGAAACCGCGCTCGAAGTCGGTGTGGATCACGCCCGCCGCCTGGGGCGCGCGGGTGCCGCGGCGGATGGTCCAGGCCCGGCACTCCTTCTCGCCGGCGGTCAGGAAGGTGATCAGACCCAGCATCTCGAAGGCCTCGCGGGCCAGCCGCCCCAGGCCGGACTCCTTCAACCCCATCTCGGCCAGGTACTCGGCGGCCTCCTCCGGCCCCAGCTCGCGCAGCTCCGACTCGATCTTGGCGGAGATCGGCAGCCAGCGCCCGCCCTCGGCCGCCGCGATCGCGGCCACGACGTCGACCGGGGTCCCCACGGATCCTGATCCGTGGGGTGGAAGCGGGGTCCCCACGGATCCTGATCCGTCGGGTGGATGCGCCCCGCCGGAGTCCCGCCCGGCGTCGGCCTCGCTGACGTTGGCGATGTAGATCACCGGCTTGAGGCTCAGCAGGTTGAGCTCCCGGACCAGCTCGCGCTCCTCCCCGGTCAGCCCCAGCCGCCGCGCCGGCACCCCGGCGTCGAGGCCGGCCTGGACCCGCTCCAGCACGCCCAGCTCGCCGGTGTCCTTCTCGCGCTTCTGCTCCACCGCCTTGCGGGTCCGCTCCAGGCGCCGCTGGACGCCCTCCATGTCGGCCAGCATCAGCTCGACGTCGACGGTCTCGATGTCCGAACGGGGGTCGAGGCGGCCGCCGACGTGGGTCACGTTGTCGTCCTCGAAGCAGCGCACCACCATGGCGATGGCGTCGCACTCGCGGATGTGGCCGAGGAACTTGTTGCCCAGCCCCTCCCCCTCCGAGGCGCCCTTGACCAGGCCGGCGATGTCCACGAAGGTCACCGTCGCGGGGATGGTGCGGGGCGGCTTGAAGACCTCCGCCAGCGCGGTCAGCCGAGGGTCGGGCACCTCGACCACGCCGGTGTTGGGGTCGATGGTCGCGAAGGGGTAGTTGGCGACCAGCGCGCCGGCCTCGGTGAGGGCGTTGAAGAGGGTCGACTTGCCGACGTTGGGCAGCCCGACGATGCCGATGCTGAGGCTCATCAGGCGCCCTTCCTGGCGACCGCGACGAGGCGCGTGGCGTCGAGGTCGTAGGGGCCGCCGTCGAGGTCGCCATATGTCTCGACGGTCTCGAAGCCGGCGCCCCGCAGGGCCGATTCGAGCTCGGCGGCGGAGTACAGCCGGAGGTCGAAGACGGCCTCGCGGCGGTGCCCGTGGGGGTCGACGACCATCCAGCGGGTGCGCGTCCCGGCCCAGGCGCCGGTGATCTCGACCTCCGAGAGGAAGATCGTGCCGTCCTCGGACTCGCTCCAGGTCTTGGGCTCGAAGCCGCCGGCGATGACCTCCTTGCCCTTGAGGTCGATCAGCATGGCGCCGCCGGGGGCCAGCGAGGCGTGGGCGTTGCGCAGCACCCTGAGGTCGTCCTCGAGGTCCTCGAAGAAACCCAACGAGGTGTACATCAGGATCGCCGCGGCGAAGGCCTCGGCGCGCTGGAAGGCGCGGGCGTCGGCCTCCACCAGCTCGACCTCCACCCGGGCGGCCGCGGCGGCGGCGCGGGCGCGGTCGAGGTAGGCCACGGTCCGGTCGACGCCGGTCACCGGGTGACCCAGCCGCGCCAGCTCGACGGCGTGGCGGCCGGGGCCGCAGCAGAGGTCGAGCACCGGCGCGCGGGGCGCCAGTCCCAGCAGCTCGACGGCGCTGCGCATCTCGTCCTCGGCATGGGCGATCCGGGACGGGGTGAACATGACGTGGGCGAAGTCGGCCCAGAAGCGGTCGTCCTGGTGCCAGGCGGTCATCGCGGGCTGGGGCCGGGCACGGCGGGAGGCACGGCGCCGGGCTTCGCGGTGGCTGCCGGCAGCACCTCCTTGACGCGGGTCTTCCAGCGCGGCCGCTCCAGGAAGATCTTGGCCTGACAGCCCTCGCAGAAGATCCGGATGTCGGCGCCGACGCCACCCACCACGAACACGTCGGAGCCGCAGGCGTGGGGCCTGCGGAGGCGGACGCGGAGGCCGACGGCGGGTTCGATCATGTCGAGTTCGAGACTACCGGGCGGCGGCCACCGCGCCGAGGGCGCCGAGGCTCAGGCGACGTCCAGCTGGAAGGCCCGGTGGAGCGCGCGGACCGCGTCCCGGGTGCGGGCCCGGTCCACGATGCAGGTGATCCGGATCTCGCCGGTGGAGATCATGTCGATGTTGATCCCGGCGTCGGCCAGGGTCTGGAACATGGTCGCCGCGATGCCCGGCTGGCCCAGCATCCCGGTGCCCACGATCGACACCTTGGCCACCGAGGCGTCGGACGAAAAGCCCTGGGCGCCGATCGACGCGCTCAGCTCGCGCACGATCCTCTCGGTCTGGGCCAGGTCGGCCTGGGGGACCGTGAACGACAGGTCCGTAACCCCCTCGCGGGAGACGTTCTGGATGATCACGTCGACGCTCACCCCGGCGTCGGCCAGCGGCGAGAAGATGCCCGCGGCGATGCCCGGCCGGTCGGGCACGCCGACCACCGTGACCTTGGCGACGTCCTCTTCGGAGGCGATCCCCCGGACGCGGTTCCTGTCTTCCACTCCAGCGCTGCGGGTGATGACGGTGCCCGGCGCCTCGGTGAACGAGGACCGGACGTGAATCGGGATATCGTACAGTTCGCCGATCTCCACGGCCCGAGGGTGCATGACCTTGGCCCCGACCGCGGCCAGCTCCAGCATCTCCTCGTAGGAGATGGCGGGCAGCAGCCGGGCCTCCGGCACCACCCGGGGGTCGGCGGTGAAGATGCCACGGACGTCGGTGTAGATCTCGCAGCTCTCGGCCTCGAGCGACGCCGCCAGGGCCACGGCGGTGGTGTCGGAGCCGCCCCGGCCCAGGGTGGTCACGTCGTGGCTCTCGGTGAAGCCCTGGAACCCGGCGACCACCACCGCGCGGCCCTCGGCCAGCTCGGCGTTGGCCCGCGTCGGGTCGATCTCCAGGATCCGGGCGCGGGTGTGCGACCGGCTGGTGCGGATGCCCGCCTGCAGCCCGCTCAGGGAAACCGCGGGGACGCCGATCTCCTGCAGCGCCATCGCCAGCAGCGGGGCGGTGATGATCTCGCCGGTGGACAGCAGGGTGTCCATCTCCCGCGCCGGCGGGTCGCGGCTGACCTGCCGGGCCAGGGCCACCAGGCGGTCGGTGGTGTGGCCCATGGCGCTGACCACCGCGACCACCCGCCAGCCGGCGTCGCGGGAGCGGGCGATGCGCCTGGCGACGCGGCGGATCCGGGCCGGCGTGGCCACCGACGTGCCGCCGTACTTCTGGACCAGGATCCGGGGTCCAGCCGAATCCTGATTCGCGGGTCGGACGGTGCGCGCGGACATCGGGAGAGTGTATTGGGGAGGCGATCGATCGCCTTGACAAGACCACGCCGTGGCGTATACTGGATCGTGTGTTCGCAAACACCTAACCACACGATTGAAGAAGGGGGAAGTTGTGGGAAACCTGCGCCGGGCCGTCTTCCGCTGGAGGCGTCTGGTCCTGGGGCTGGAGCTGCTCACCGCGGCGGCCTTCGCCGGTCTGGGCTGGCGCCTGATCGGTGACGCCAG
>DASZGP010000315.1:0-6052 GCA_035938695.1 Candidatus Dormiibacterota bacterium
CACGGCGACCTCCAAGCGGGTCAACTCGCTCGGCTGGGTCGGCCTCTCGGGGCGTATCTCCAGCTTCGCCTACGACCCCAACAACGTCCTCCGGGTCTTCGCCTCGCCGACCGCCGGGGGGGTCTACGAGAGCCTCGACGCGGGCGGCCGGTGGCACTCCATCGGTGACGGGCTGCCGACCCAGGTGATCGGGGCGATCGCCTACGACGCCCCGTACCACATGATCCTGGCCGGCAGCGGCGACAACTCCTTCGGCGGCACCGGTATCTCCGGCCACGGCCTCTACTACAGCGCCGACGACGGCGCCACCTGGACCCTGGCCGGCGGCCTGCCCGACCTGGCCCTCAGCTTCCGGGTGGTGGTCTCTCCCGCGGACCACACCGGCTCGACGATCTACGCCGCCACCAGCAAGGGTCTCTTCAAGGGCCACCTCGCCGGCGGCGCCCTGAGCTTCGTCAACGTCAACCTGCCCACCGGGGGCATCGGCGCCCAGACCTACACCGTGCCCGACCCCAACCAGGGCGGCCACCAGGTCAGCTGCACCGGCAACACCACCACCCCGCTCTGCTTCTTCGCCAACGTCAACACCGACGTGGTGGTCAAGGGCGAGCTTTCGACCAACGCCCCCGCCGGCGCGGTGGTGGCGGCGGTCGGCTGGCGCGCCGGGGCTCTGCCCGACACCGACGCCACCGGCGCCACGGTGGCGACCTGCACGCTCGGGACCACCGCCAACAGCACCTGCGTGCAGGCGCCCCGCAACGGCATCTACGTCTCGCCCTTCACCGCCGACGCCTCCGGGGCCTGTGTCCTCAACGGCTCCGCCCTGACGCCCAAGGCCGGTGCCACCCCCGGCGACCCCGGGACCTTCTGCTTCGAGGACGAGACCTCGACCGCGCCCACCACCCAGGGCTTCGCGGCCAACAGCATCGTCGGCCGGACCGCGCTGGGCATCGCCCACGGCGCTGGCCAGACCACCGACGCCGTCTACGCCCTGGTCCAGGACGCCCAGAAGATGAACGGCTGCCCCGACGTGCTCGACGTCGGCGTCAACCCCACCTGCAACGGGACCCTCACCGGCGAGGCCATCGGCACCCGCCTGGACGGGATGTACGCCAGCTACGACTTCGGCGCCAGCTGGACCAAGATCATGGACTACACCCAGCTCCAGTCCCCCCTGGGCACCGGCTCCGCGATCGGCGGCCAGGTCGGCTACAAGCCGGGCATCCAGGCCTGGTACAACCTCTACGTCGAGCCGGACCCGACGATGACCGACGCGGCCAACGGCCACCCCCAGCGCCTGGTCTTCGGGCTGGAGGAGATCTGGGAGAACAACCTGGCCATCCCCAGCGTCTCCGGCCAGAGCCCCCTGGAGCGGCAGTGGCAGACTCAGACCAGCCTCTCCTGGCACGTCATCGGGCGCTACTGGAACGCCTGCGCGGTGGGACCCGTGGGGCTCTCCGCCGGCCTCCTCTGCAACCCCGACACCAGCGCCTCGGTGGCCACCACCACCACCACCCACCCGGACCAGCACCAGGCCATGTTCGTCCCCGACGGCCACGGCGGGGTGACGCTCTTCGCGGGCAACGACGGCGGGGCCTTCACCCAGCACGTGGCCTCCGGCGCCGACTTCGTCAACAGCGGGTGGGGCAGCGGCGCCAACACCGGGCTCTACTCGCTTCAGCCCTATGACGCCGAGATTGCCAAGGACGGCACCGTGGTGGCCGGCCTGCAGGACAACGGCGAGGAGCTGCTCAAGCCCGGCGGCCACGGCGACATGATCTTCGGCGGTGACGGCTTCTGGACCACCATCGACCCCAACAACTCCCAGAACATCATCGAGGAGTACACCTACGCCAGCCAGGTCAACCTGACCAAGGACGGCGGCCAGACCTGGACCAACCTGACCCCGACCTCGGACTTCTTCGGCACCCAGACCCAGTGCGGGCCGGCCACCGCCCAGTTCTCCACGGTGATCGAGCAGGACCCCACGACCCCGGGCCACATGGTCCTGGGCTGCAGCCAGATCTTCGAGGGACAGAACGTCTACGCCGGCTTCGCCTGCGCCGATCCCAGCTGCAACACGGTCAACAACCCCTTCAACGTGGTCTTCGACCTGGGCACCGTGGCCAACCCCGGCCAGGCGGCGCCGGCCCAGTGCATGCAGACCACCACCACCCAGAGCCAGTGCGCCCCCTTCAACGTCCCCTCGGCGGTGGGGGTCCAGAGCGAGAACATCTACGTCGGCTTCTGCGGCTGGTGCGACATCATCACCGGCGGCCTGCCCTTCAAGAACGGCATCGCCACCAACGTCGGCGGCGCCCAGCCGGCGGCCATCGGCACCAGCAACGGCTGGCACTTCGCCGACGCCAACTGCGCCGCCTGCGGCACCCCCAACGGCAAGCTCCCGGTCCGCTACATCAACTCGATCCAGATGGATCCCCACAACCCCCGCACCGTCTACGTGACCCTGGGCGGCTACAGCCGTCGCTGGATCCCGCCGGGCTCCCTGGGTGACGACGTCAGCAAGGTCGGCGCGGGCCACGTCTTCGTCTCCCACGACGCCGCCCATTCCTTCACCGACATCACCGGCAACCTGCCCGATATCTCGGCCAACTGGACCCTGCTCCACAACGGCCAGCTGGTGGTGGCGACCGATCTCGGGGTGTTCATCGCGCCGGACGCCAACGGCACCAGCTGGACCCAGCTCGGCACCGGGCTGCCCAACGCGCCGGTGTTCACCCTCCGGCTCCAGCCGGGCCACCCCGACACCATGATCGCCGCGACCTTCGGCCGTAATGTCTGGAAGTACAACTTCGCCGGCGCCGGGGTGGTGGCCGCGCCGTCTCCCTCACCGTCGCCGACCGCCGCGCCGCTGCCCAACACCGGCCGGAGCGTGCCGCCGGCGCTGCTGCTGCTGGGGATCCTCCTGGCCCTGATGGCCGGCGCCGTGCTGGCCACCAGGCCCCGCGATATCATCTTGAGATCGCGATCCTAGGAAGGAGCAGACTTACGGTAAGGTGAGGGCCGCGGCGGGCTTTGCCGCACGCCTGGGGGTTCAGGCGTGGGGCTGCAGGCCCCCGATGAGGCTCGAGAATGGATCTGTTCAGGGCTCGCCGGTCCGGCCTGGCACCGCCAGGTGGGGACGGGCGTCGGGAGTTGGCGACCCCTGTCGCCATGGAGGAACCGTCGACGATGGAAGCGAAGAGATGGCTCAGCAGCAGGCGGTTGGCGGCCGTCGGGCTGCCCCTGCTGGCGTTGCTCAGCACCACCGCGATGTCCCCGGCGGCCTCCGTCGCGCTCGCCCCGCGCCTGCTCGCCCAACGGGTCAACTGCCCGGCCGGGACGATCGCCCAGAGCGACGCGCTGCGCCTCGCCGGGGCGGCCCCGAGCTGCCAGGCGGCCAGCAAGCCGGAGACCTTCGCCGACCTCGCCTCCCTCAACCACCAGCTCCAGGCCCGTGAGGCCGCCCCTTTCAGCAAGGTGGCCCCCGGCGCCTACCAGGCGGCCGTGGCCCAGAAGGCCGCGGTGCTGCCGGCCGGCACCTACTCCCAGTCGGGCGGCTCCTGGCAGCCCGCCGGCGCCTCCCCGCTGTGCGACGGCCACACCACCCAGAGCAACCTCTGCCCGCTGCTCAACAACACCTCCTCGACCGACAGCAACGGCGACTACACGATCTCCTCGCTCGGCCACAAGACCCTCTCCGGCCGGGCCACCAGCTTCGCCGGCGATCCTGCCAACTCCAACCACCTCTGGATCTCGGCCGCCGGCGGCGGCATCTTCGAGACCAAGGACGCCGGCACCACCTGGACCTCGGTGGGTGACGGCCTGGTGACCCAGGTGGTCGGCGCCATCGCCTACGACGCGCCCCTCCACACCCTGCTCGTCGGCACCGGCGACAACTCCTTCGGCGGCGACGGCATCGAGGGCCACGGCGTCTTCTACAGCACCGACGACGGCGGCCACTGGGCCAGCGGCGCGGGCGTCCCCGACGGCTCGCTGACCTTCCGCCTGGTCGTCTCGCCGGCCGACGCCAGCGGCCAGACGATCTATGCCGCGCTCAGCCGCGGCCTCTACAAGTCGACCGACGGCGGCCATTCCTACACCAACCTCAACCTGCCCACCAGCCCGGCCGGCTACACCGTGCCCGATCCCCTGCAGGGCAACCACCAGGTCAGCTGCACCGGCAACGTGACCACCCCGCTCTGCTTCTTCGCCAACATCGTCACCGACGTGGTGGTCAAGGGCACCGGCAGCACCAACGCCCCGGCCGGCGCGGTGATGGCGGTGGTCGGCTGGCGCGCCGGCCAGCGGATCGACCTCAAGTCCGACGGCACGACCCAGAACACGGACTGCCTGCTGACCGGCGCGGCCACCCCCTGCCTCCAGTCGCCGCAGAACGGCGTCTACGTCTCGACCAGCGGCGCGGCCAACAGCTTCACCTTCCAGTCGGTCCCCAGCGCCAGCGCCGCCGGCCTCAGCTTCGCGCCCAACAACGTCGTCGGCCGCACCTCGCTGGGCATCGCCTACGGCCCCGGCCAGAACAACGACGCGGTCTTCGCCCTGGTCCAGGACGCCGTCAAGTTCCAGGGCTGCGTCGACGACCCGACCGACACCTCGGTGACCATCGCCTGCCAGTCCACGGTGCAGGCGCTGGGCTACGGCACCGTGCTCGACGGGGCCTACGCCAGCTACGACTTCGGCAAGACCTGGACCAAGATCATGGTCTGGAACCAGCTCATCAACGGCGGCAACTCCGCGCTGGTCGGGCTGCCCGGCTACAACCCCGGCGTGCAGTCCTGGTACAACAACTGGATTCAGCCCGACCCCACCGCCACCGACTCCAGCGGCAACCCCACCCGGGTCATCTTCGGGCTCGAAGAGATCTGGGAGAACAACATGAACATCCCCACGGTCCTGAACCAGCCGTACCTCCTGCCCACCAACCAGGGCCGGGGCGCGGCCTCGCCGTGGATCGTCATCGGCCGCTACTGGAACGACTGCGGCGGTCTCAACCTGACCGGCGGCATCGTCTGCAACCCGACCACGCAGTCCAATCCGGTCCCCGGGACGACGACCCACCCGGACCAGCACGCCGACCTCTTCGTCCCCGACGCCAGCGGGGGCGGGGTGACCCTCTACGCCGGCAATGACGGCGGCGCCTACAAGCAGCACGTCGCCTCCGGCGCCGACTTCAGCAACGACAACTGGGGGGACGGTATCAACACCGGCCTCTACACGCTCCAGCCCTACGACGCCGAGATCGCCAAGGACGGCACCATCGTCGCCGGCCTCCAGGACAACGGCGAGATGAAGATCGCCCCGGGCGGCAAGGAGAACCACACCGTCTTCGGCGGTGACGGCTTCTGGTCGGCGATCGACCCCAACAGCAGCCAGAACATCCTCGAGGAGTACGCCTACGGCGCGATCTCCCTGAGCATCAACGGCGGCAAGGACTGGTACAACATCGACCCCGCCTGCGGCTCCGACAACTCGCAGTTCTCGACCGCCTTCGAGCAGGACCCGACGACTCCCGGCCACGTGGTCGACGGCTGCACCAACATCCAGGAGGCGACCAACATCTACACCAACCCCTGCGCCGCGCCGCCGGGGGCCTCGCCGTTCCAGTGCCAGCTCTCCAACGTGCCCTGGACCTCGGTCTACGACCTCGGCACGGTGGCCAATCCGGGCCAGCCTCGGCCGACCCAGTGCACCAACGGCAACACCCAGGACCAGTGCGACCCCTACAACATCCCCTCGGCGGTCGGGGTCCAGGCCGAGAACGTCTACGTCGGCTACTGCGGCTACTGCGACATCGTCACCGGCAAGCAGCCGTTCAACAGCGGCGTGGCCACCAACGTGGGCGGCAGCTCCCCGCCGAGCATCGGCACCGGGAACGGCTGGCACATCGCCGGCGCCCTCTGCGCGGGCTGCGGCACCGCCAACGGCAAGCTGCCCAAGCGCTTCATCAACTCCATCCAGATGGACCCCCACAACCCCCGCACGGTCTACGTGACCCTGGGCGGCTACGGCCGCCGGTGGATCCCCCCGGGGG
>DASZGP010000316.1:0-15203 GCA_035938695.1 Candidatus Dormiibacterota bacterium
GCGGCCAGGCGGTCGGCCGCCGCGAAGTGGTCGCCGGCACGGGCCCCCCGGCGCCGGCGGGCGGCGCCGCCGTCGGCCTCCTCCTGGTCGCCGCCTCCCCCCCCGGACCCCGCCGCGCGCACGATCAGGATTCCCACCACCACCAGGGCGGCGATCAGCAGCGCCAGGCCCAGGAAGGCGACCAACGGGGTGTGGATGATGAAGTCCGCGATCTGCCGGGCGATCCAGTCGAGCGCGGCGGCGACCGGCGATGGCTGAGCCCCCTGGCTGGGGCTGCCCGACTGATCGTACTGCTGGGCCAGCAGCTGGTCCGCGCCGGGGTGCGGGCTGGGTCCGGGCGCCCTGAGCGCGGCGCCAAGCGCCTGCAGCCGCGTCGCGGCGTCGTCGAGCTTGTAGGGGCGGAGGGTGAGGTCGCCGGCCAGGGCCTGGTCCTGGGGGACGATCTGGGCGACCAGGCGCTGCGCCTGGCCCACCGCGGCGAAGTCGCCACGCTGCCCCTGGCGCACCAACGCCAGGGCGGTGTCCACCGCCTGGACGAAGCTGGCGTCCGCCGCCAGCGCCGCCCGCACCGGTGCCCCGAGCAGGAGCAACGGCAGCGCGAGCGCCACCCAGCGCCGTGCTCTCAGGCGGCTCAGGCTCCGCTTGGCGGGGCGGCCGGGCCGGGGCCGCCGGGTTCGGGTGAGCCCGGCTGGGGGCCGACAGGCGGTGGTGGGTAGCCCGGCTGGGGGTAGCCGCCAGGTTGCGGCGGATAGCCGGGCCGGGGGTAACCGCCAGGTTGCGGCGGGTAACCCGGCTGGGGGTAGCCGCCAGGTTGCGGCGGGTAGCCGGGCTGGGGGTAGCCACCAGGTTGCGGCGGATAGCCCGGCTGGGGGTAGCCGCCAGGTTGCGGCGGATAGCCGGGCTGCGGGTAGCCGCCAGGTTGCGGCGGATAGCCGGGCTGGGGGTAGCCGCCAGGTTGCGGCGGGTAGCCTCCGGATTGCGGGTAACCACCCGGGGCGCCCCCTCCGGGGCCACCGCCGCGGGCGCTCTCCGCCGCCAGCACCTGGAGGTCCAGGCTCTCCTTCCGGACCCGCCGGTCGAGGTAGATCAGGACCACGGCGATGCCGCTCAGGGGGGCGACCAGCGCCGTGGCCACCGCCGTCATGACCGCGGTGGCGGCTAGGCGGGTGTCACCGCCGGGGAGCAGGAAGGAGGCGAAGCCGGCCAGCGCCCCCAGCGCCAGCTCCGCGACGAAGACCAGGATCACCAGCAGCGCCAGCCGGCCGAAGGTGCTCCACCACGCGCCCTTGATCAGCTGGCTGCTGCGCGCCAGGGACGGCGAGGCGCCGGCGCCTTCGATGAAGGCTGCCGGGGTGGCGACGGTCCAGAGGATGAGGAAGTAGAACGGGAAGACCAGGCAGAAGAAGACGGCCACCGCGCCCTTGAAGAAGCCGATGCCCCAGAACGTGCCGTAGCGCCTGGCGGTCAGGGCCCAGGCCTGGCCGAAGCTCACCGGCTCCCCGATCGCCACCCGGCAGGCGGCCCCGGTGATCAGCGCGGTGCTGAACGGCAGGAGGACCGCCCCCACCAGCCAGAGCACCAGGACCGCGGAGGTGGTGCCGCTGGAGGTGGCGGTCAGGCTGCCGCCGTTGGAGTGCTGGACGGCCTTGACGAAGGTGTTGAAGACGCCGCCCTCGCGGTAGGCGCCGGTGGCCAGCTGCACCGCCAGGCTGGGCAGCGCCAGGGTGGCCGAGAGGCCGGCGAAAAGCGCGAACCGGGCCCGGTAGACCTTGAAGGTCTCGTCGAGGTACTCCCCCAGCTCCAAGGCTCGCAGCCTGACCTTGCCGGGAGCCTCGCCCACACCCATATCGCGCATCTTAGGGGCGCCGGGCCGGGTTGTCGAATGCGGCCGCCCGGTCAGGCCTCCTGGGCCAGGGCGGACCGCAGGCGCGCGCCCAGCTCCGGCGGCTCGACCCGCTCCAGCCGCACGTCGCCGCAGCCGACCCAGGCGGCGGCCTCGCGCAGGGCCCGGGCCATCGGGCCCACCGCGCCGGCGCCGTCGAGCCCGACCTGCCGGGCCACCAGGGTCCGCCCCTCCCGGGCCGGGTCGGCGCGGCCGATGAGCCGGCCCCCGCTGAGCAGCGGCATGGAGTAGTAACCGTGGACCCGCCGCGGCGCCGGCACGTAGGCCTCCAGCTTGTGGGTGAAGCCGAACAGGCGGTCGACCCGGGGGCGGTACCAGAGCAGCGAGTCGAAGGGCGAGAGCAGCGTGGTTCGAGAGCGGCCGGCGGCCGCCGGCGCCAGGGCGTCGAGCCCGGCGGGATCGCACCAGGCCGGCTCGGCCCAGCCCTCGACCCGCGCCGGCGCCAGCCTGGCCAGCTTCAGGCCCGCCCGCACCCAGGACGTCTTGAGGTAGAAGTGGTTGGCCAGGTCCTTCTCGGTGGCCACGCCCAGCCACGAGACCTGGCGCCGCACCCACTCCGCCCAGCACTCCTCGTCCGGAACCTCGCGCTGCCGCAGCGCCGCCGGGATGGCCCGCTCGGGAAGGTCGTAGACCCGCTTGAAGCCGCGCCGGCTGACGCACACCGCCTCGCCCTCGTAGAGCAGGTCCTCGGCGGCGATCTTGACCGGCGACCAGCTCCACCAGGTGCCGCCGGCGCGCGCCCCGCCCATCTGGGTGACGGTCATCGGGCCCTCGTCCCGGAGCCGGGCCAGGATCAGATCGCGGACCGCACGGTCGGGCTGGCGGTGGGGATGCCGCTGGTGGCGCCGGCGCCGGTATCCGGTGAAGGGCCAGAGCTCCACCGGCATCACGCAGGCGGCGTGGGCCCAGTACTCGAAGGTGCGCGCGGGCCCGGGCGCCCCCGGCGTCCCCCAGAGCCCGCGCTCCACCGCCGGGCGCCCGATCGGCCCCAGGCGGGAGTAGGGCACCAGCTCGTGGGTCCGCGCGAGCACCGAGATGGTGTCGATCTGGATCGCCCCGAGCCGGTCCAGCAGGCCCGCCATGCCGCCCCCCACCCGTGGCCCCATCAGCCCCTGGGCGGCCAGGGCCAGCCGCCTGGACTCGTCCGCCGAGAGCTGGATGGGCCTGGTCACGGCCACGAGTATGCCCTCCGCCGGCAACCGCCACGCCGGACGGCTTATGCTTGCGTCCGGGCTTAACCTGACAGTCCAGTCATATCGAGAGGCGAGGCGAGATCGGACGCCGGCGCGCACGCCGCTGACGGGCCGCCGCGGGAGGTGTTTCCAGATGGATTTCGAGCTGTCCCCAGAGGACGCGGCGTTCCGTGACGAGGTCCGCCAGTGGCTGGCCGACCACCGGCGCCAGATCGACGAGACCAACCGGCACCACTACGACGCCGGCACCGACGCCTTCGAGGCCCACCGGGCCTGGGAGAAGACGCTCTACGAGGGCGGCTGGGCGGGCGTCGCCTGGCCCGAGGCCTACGGCGGCCGCGGCGCCAGCCTCTTCCAGCAGGCCCTGTTCACCGAGCAGTACGCCCTGGCGGGAGCGCCGGAGCGGATCAACCGCCTCGGGCTGGGGCTGCTCGGCCCGACCCTGATGGTCTACGGTACCGAGGAGCAGAAGCAGGCCCACCTGAGCAAGGTCCTGGCCTGCGAGGAGATCTGGTGCCAGGGCTTCAGCGAGCCCGGCGCCGGCAGCGACCTGGCCTCGCTGCGTACGAAGGCCGTCCGCGACGGCGACGATTTCGTGATCAACGGCCAGAAGGTCTGGACCTCCTTCGGGGCCTACTCCGACTGGATCTTCCTGATGGTCCGGACCAACCCCGAGGCCCCCAAGCACCAGGGCATCACCTTCATCCTGGTCAACATGAAGACGCCGGGCGTGGAGGTCCGGCCGATCCGCCAGATCAACGGCTCGGCGCTCTTCTGCGAGACCTTCTTCACCGACGTCCGGGTGCCCGTGGCCAACGTCGTCGACAAGATCGACAACGGCTGGAAGGTGGCCATGACCACCCTGGGCTTCGAGCGCGGCACCGGGCTCGGCACCCCGGTGGCCTTCAACAAGATCTGGCAGCAGGTGGTCGACCAGAGCAGGCGCGAGCCGCGCTACGGGGGCATCGCCGCCGACGACCCCGACGTCCGCCGCCGGGTGGCCCAGGGCTTCATCGAGACCCGGGTCTTCGAGCTCAACACCCAGCGGGTTCTGACCAAGCTGGCCAAGGGCGAGCAGCTGGGGCCGGAGGCCTCGCTCTCCAAGCTCTACTGGTCGGAGATGGAGACCAGGCTGTACGAGCTGGGCAACGACGTGCTGGGCCCCAAGGCGGAGCTCTTCAAGGGCGCCGACGACGCCGAGGAGGGTGGCCAGTGGAACGCCGACTACCTCTACGCCCGGGCCAGCATGATCTACGCCGGCACCAGCGAGATCCAGAAGAACATCATCGCCCAGCGCGTCCTGGGCCTACCGAAAGAGGCATAGGGCTTTGGACTTCGACTTCTCCGAAGAGCAGAACATGCTGCGCGCCACGGTGCGCGACCTCCTGGCCAAGGAGTGCACCCCGCGCGACGTGCGGGCGATGTGGGAATCCGAGACCGGCCGCTCCGCCGACCGCTGGCGCAAGCTCGGCGAGCTGGGCGTCCTGGGGCTCAACCTGCCCGAGCAGTACGGCGGCAGTGGTATGGACGAGATTGACATGGTCGCCGTCCTGGAGGAGGCCGGCCGGGCCATCCTCCCCGAGCCCCTGCTGGAGGCCGCCGCGGTGGGCGGGCCGCTGCTGGCCCGCGCCGGCACCGACGCCCAGAAGCAGGCCTGGCTGCCCCGGCTGGCCGCGGGCCAGACGACGGTCAGCATCGGGCTGGAGGGCCAGCCCTACGTCAACGACGCCAACGCCGACCTGCTCATCCTGGAGCGCGAGGGCGAGCTCCACGCGGTAACCCAGGACCGCCTCACCGTGACCCCGGTGCCGGCGCTGGACGGCGCCCGGCGACTCTTCAAGGTGACCGCCGAGCTGGACGGCGAGACCCTGATGGCGCCGGCCGGAGACCACGCCGCCTGGGCCTTCGACCACGCCGCCGCGGCCGCCGCGGCCGAGCTGGTGGGGATCGCGGAGGCCATGCTGACCCAGGCCGTGGAGTACGCCAAGGTGCGCGAGCAGTTCGGGCGCAAGATCGGCAGCTTCCAGGCCATCCAGCACAAGCTGGCGGAGTGCCTGCTGCTGGTGGAGTCGGCCAAGTCGGCCTCCTACTACGCGGCCTACGCCCTGGCCCACGACCTGCCCGACGCCTCGATCCACGTCTCGGTGGCCAAGGCCTACGCCTCCGACGCCGAGCGCCGCATGAACTACGAGGCGCTCCAGATCCACGGCGGCATCGGCTTCACCTGGGAGCACGACCTGCACCTCTGGCTCAAGCGCGGCCGGGCGCTTGAGGCGGCCTACGGCGACGCCGACTGGCACCGCCGCCGGATCTCCGATTGGGTCTACACCTCGAACTGAGGTCTCGGGGGTGGCCAGCCGGCCACCCCCGATCGTTCGCTCGCTAGCAGGCGGCGCCGCAGTTCGACGCGCCGCTGCAGCCGCCGTCGGCGGCGGGGCAGCAGGAGCTGGCGCTCATGAATGGCGAGAAGCAGTTGCCCAGCGGGATGGTGTTGACCACCGGGGTCAGGGCGCCGGCCGCGATCTGGGCCAGGGACTCGCCGGTCAGCTCGCGGACCGTCTCACGGTGCAGGGACAGCTTGGTCGACTTGCTCATGTTCCTTCCTCCATTCGAGGCAGAGGGTGCGCCGCCGCGCGGCGCCATTCCCATCCGAGATCCCCCCGGCGGCCAAGCCTTCCCGGCCGCCAGGCTGGCGACAAGGTTATGGCGCCGCCGGGCCGCGGTCAACCGCGCGGGCCACAATGTTGCAGCGGCGGGCTCAGGCCGGCGGCGCGAACCCCGGGTCCATGGTCCGCTTGAGCGCCTCCTGGCGCGCCCGCCGGCTCTCGCGGCGGATCTTGGCGTGGGCCTGGCGGCGGCGCTCGTCCTCGGTCTCCACCAGCAGCGGCGGCACCGGCGTGGGCTGGCCCTTGGAGTCGAGCGCCACGAAGACCAGGTAGGCCGAGCTGGTGTGGCGCACCTCGCCGCTGCGGATGTCCTCGGCCTCCACCCGCACCCCGATCTCCATGGAAGTCGAGCCCACGTCGTTGACCGAGGCAAGCACCGTCACGATGTCGCCGACGTAGACCGGGTGCAGGAAGCTCATCGAGTCCAGCGAGGCGGTGACCACGCGGGTGCGGCAGTGGCGCATGGCGCAGACCCCGGCCGCCGTGTCGACCATCTTCATGATCGTGCCACCGTGGACGTTGCCGCCGGGGTTGGCGTCGCTGGGGTTCATCTGCGCGCTCATCGTGACCCGCGAGGCGCCGGCCGGGCGGGGCGTCATGTCGGCCCTGTCGCGCAGGCCGTGGTGGGTGGAGTGCTGGAGGCCGCCGCGGTCCACGGGCTCAGGCACGGTCCGGTGGCACGTCGCTCTCGAACTGGAAGAGACGCTTCTGGCGGATCAGGTAGAGCACGATCGCAACATTGAACACCAGCACCCCGATGCGGAACCAGGTGAGCCTGCGGATCAGCTCGTAGACCTCGACCGGGATCAGGAACCCGGTCGCCAGCACCACCAGGTACTCGGCCCAGCGCCGCCGCAGCAGCAGCCCGACGCTCTCCACGATCTCCAGGGTGGCGTGGAAGAAGCCGCCGACCGCGATCGCCACCAGGCGCGCGCTGGAGAAGCCGGCGACGTTGTGGAGCGCCGAGTAGGCGGTCAGGGCGAAGAAGTTGCGCCCCTCGTCGAGGTCAAAGCGGTCGATCAGGCCCCGCATCTGGCCGGAGACCACGTGGCGATGGGTGAGCAGCCAGATGCCGAAGCCGATGAAGAAAATCCCCTGGAGCATCTTCTCCACGATCAGGTACCAGATGACCCAGCCGCGGTGCTCCATGCGCATGCCCAGCTCGCGGCGGAACTGGCGCATCCAGGAGCGCTGCTCCGGTGGGGTCTCGGTCACGGCGCGGAGGTCAGCCGGCGGGCTCGACGCCGGGACGGTCCTTGCGGGCCGGCGCGGCCGGCGCCGGGAGGGACGCGGACATCGCGGACGGGGCGGTGGTCGCGGGCGGCGCCGGCGCCACCGGCGCGGGAGGCTGGACCCCCACGACCGCGATGCCGGCGCCGGCGGCGCTCTCCGCGGTCAGCGCGCGCGCCTGGCGCCAGACGATGACCACCCGCTGGACGGCGGTGACGTTGGTGAAGATGGCCAGGATCCAGACCACCGTGAGCAGGCCGCCGATGTGCAGCGGCACCAGGAGCAGGCCGACCACCGTCAGGATGACGCGCTCGGGCCGCGCCAGCAGCCCGCCGTCGCAGGTGAAGCCCAGGCTCTGGGCCCGCGCCCGGGCGTAGCTGACCAGCAGCGAGCCGGCCAGCGCGACCAGCACCAGGGTCGGCCCCCAGGCCACGCCGCGACGCTGCAGCAGCACCAGCAGGCTCAGCATCACCACCACCTCGGCGTAGCGGTCGGTGACCGAGTCCACGAACGCCCCGTACTGGTTGGAGCGGTTGGAGGCGCGCGCCAGGGCGCCGTCCATGATGTCGAAGGCGCCCGCGGCGAGCAGCACCAGGCCACCGTAGAAGGGATGGTCGAGGGCCACCAGGAGCGCGCCCAGGCTGGTCACCACCAACCCCGCCACGGTGATCTGGTTGGGCGTGACCGGCAGCGCCTGCAGCCGCGACATGGCCCGCATCGCGAGCCGCCGCACCCAGGCCTGGAACCTGGTGGTGAACATCAGTCGGCTCCCGCCTGGGCGGCGGACTGCCCCGCCGGCGCGGTGGCCGGGGACGCCGCCGGTCCGATGTCGACGGCCGGCTGCCTGAGCTCCCCCGCCGTCCGGCGCCGGTCGAGCAGCTCCCAGGGCGGCCGGCTGGCCTGGTGGCTGCGCAGCGAATCCTCGTAGACGCCGACCACCCGGTCGACGACCCGCCGCCAGTCGTGCTGCGCGGCGGTCGTCCGCCCGGCCTGGGCCAGACGGTCGCGCAGCCCGGGGTCGACCGCCAGGAGATGCAGCGCCGAGGCCAGGCTGTAGGCGTCGTCCTTGCGCACCAGCAGGCCCTGCCGGCCGGAGGTGATCACCGAGGAGAAGCCGGGGATGTCGGTGGCCACCACCGGCAGGCCGGCGGCCATGGCCTCCAGCAGCACGATGCCGAAGCTCTCCTTGCCGGTGTTGGGGGCGCAGAAGATGTGCGCGCTGGCGTGGTAGCGGGGCAGGTCCTCGGGACTGACGTAGCCCGCCATGACGATGTCCGGCAGCGAGTGGCGCTCGATGTAGCGCTCGTAGCCGCCGCGCAGCCGGCCGTCGCCGACCACCACCAGGCGGAGGTGGGGCATGTGGTCCTTGAGCTGCAGGTAGGCGCGCATCAGGTTGCCCAGCCCCTTGCGCTTCTCCAGCCGCCCGACGAAGAGGATGTTGAGCATGCCGTCGTTGAGGTGCGGCAGGGGCTCCGCCGCCGCGGCGAAGCGGTGCACGTCGACGCCATTGGGGACGATGCGGTAGTCGCCCGGGAAGTAGCGCTGCACGAAGTCGCGCGCCGGCGGGCTGACGGCGATCAGGCCGTGCAGCTTGCGGTGGTAGCGGCGCACCAATCGCTGCGCGTAGTAGTACGCGTAGCTCGACTGGGCGTAGGCGTGGAAGGTGCCGACGTTGCAGGTCTTGGAGGCCCGCAGCACGGTCACCGGCAGCGCCGGCGCCAGCGGCTCGTGGACGTGGACGATGTCGAAGCGCTCCTTCTCCAGCACCCGGCTGGTGTAGCGCGCCAGGTGGAAGCTGAGGGTGATGCGGGCGATCGAGCCGTTGGCGGGAATCGGGATCGGCCGGCCGATGGGGAAGAAGTCCTCGGGGGGGATGTCGGCGCAGAGGTCGGGGGGCATGTCGCCGGCCGACGGCGCCAGCACCTTGACCGTCGCGCCCCGCCGCCGCAGCTCGACCGCCAGGTGGCGGATGTGCTCGGTGACCCCGCCGGGATGGGCGAAGTCGTATGGCGAGACCAACGCGATCTTCATGCCGCCACCATCATGCGCCCGGGCGCCGGCGCGATGGCCGGCGCGGCGCGGTCGGCGCAGGAGGGCGCATCAGTCGCCGGTCCGCAGCCGGCGCAGCACGTGGCCGGGCCCCTGGCCGAGGTTGCCGCGCAGCGAGGCGAGCTTGCGCCGGGCGATCTCCACGTGGGTGCCGAGGTCCCAGTGCTCCCCTCCGGGCGTGGTCGCGTGCTCCAGCAGCGCCCTGCGGTAGTCGGCCGCGGTGCGCCCCTCGAACTCGGTGTAGGCGGTGCCCACGCCCTCCAGGTGGTGGGAGTCGGAGTTGCCGACCTCGGGCAGGTTGTAGCGCTCGCGGTTGAGCCGGCGCACCTTGACCTCGCTGATCCGGCCGGCGTAGCTGGGGTTGAACGTCTCCACCGCGTCGAAGTAGATCTCGCTGCTGCGGTTGCCGACGATGCGCTCGAACGACCACCGGCCGATGCTCCGGGTCAGCATCGACATGGGGTGGGGCGCGATCACCAGCGCGCCCTGCTCGTGGGCCTGGCCGACGGTGTGCTCCAGCGAGCGCCACATCCTGATCGGCTTCTCCACGAAGAGGCAGAGGCAGTGGCCCTCCAGCGTGGTCACCTCCAGCCCGGGGACGATCTCGAAGTCGTAGTCGCCCTGCATCTGCACCGCCTCCTGGGCGCCACGCAGGCGGTCGTGGTCGGTGATCGCGACCACCGTCAGGTCGGTCTCGTCGCGGACCCGGTCGAGGATCGCGCGCACCGACGCGGTGCCGTCGTTGTGGTTGGTGTGGACGTGCATGTCGGCCTTACCCAACCGCCACCTCCTCGCGCTCGCCCGCCGGCGCGGCCGCGATGGCCGGCTTGTGGCCCGCGGCGGTGGCGGCCTCGGGCGCCCCGGCGTCGAAGATCGGCACCATGACGTGCCACTGGTCGGGATACTCGCGGATCCAATTCTCGAACGTGCGCAGCAGGCTCTGGATGGCGGCCTCCAGCGCCTCCGGTCCCGGCTCGATGTAGACCGGGGCGCCGCCGATGACCCGGTAGCGCTCGCCCCGATCGCGCAGCGTCACCACCGGCAGCACGCCCGCGCCGGTGCGCTGGGCCACCTCGATCATCCCGGTGGGAATCGGCGCGAACTGGCCGAAGAACCGCCGCGACCGCGCGGTGCCCAGGATGTCCCGGTCGATCGCGCCGGCGACGATGCCGTTGGCCCGCAGGCGGCGCAGGATGTCGCGCACGGCGGTGCGCCCGAGCGGGATGATCCGCAGCCCGGTGGTCTGGCGCAGCCTCAATATGCGACGCCACAGCCCGGCCGGCTCCAGCACCTCGGCGATCAGCGCGGTGTCGTAACCGCCCCGCCCGCCCGAGCCCCAGTACGAGCAGCAGCCCTCCCAGCCGCCCATGTGGATGGCCACGACCACGCAGCCCTTGCCTCGCGCCAGCACGTCGCGGAGGTTCTGCTCGCCGTCGACGCTGACCAACGACTCGCGCCGCGCCGGGCGCATCCGCGGGACCCGGAACAGGTCGACCCAGAACTTCGCGTAGTTGCGCGTGTTGCGCCGCACGATGCGCGTGATCTCCCGTTCGGACGCGTCGGGGAGGACGACGCGCAGGTTCTGCCGCAGGCCAGCCACGTTGCCCGGCAGGAGGGTGACCACGATCCAGGCGACGACGCTCATGACGGCGTACGAGACGCGTCGCGGCAGAGTGCCGAAAATCGCGGCGGCCAGCTCGAACTCGACGATCCGCCGCCGGCCTTCCCCCCGCGTCATCGGGTCACCGCGCCACCGCCACGCCGGCGCCGAGCGGCGTACCGTCGGCCAGGCCCCACATGCGGCTGAACAGGTACCACTGCTCCGGCACCGCCCGCAGGGTCGCGGCGAAGCGATCGACGATGGCCTGCGCCAGCGCGGGAACGTCCACGGCGTCGCGGCCGGTGGGGGTGAACGCCACGCGCCGCTCGATCTCCAGGTGGTACCGGTTGTCGGCCAGGCGCCGGCAAGTGATCGGCACCAGCGGCGCGCCGGTCCTGAGCGCCAGCAGGGCCGGGCCCGCCGGGACCATCGCGGGTTGGCCGCAGAGGTCGACGCGCACGTTGCGCCCCTCCTTGGGCAGGTCGCAGACCAGCGCCACCACCTCGTTGTCGCGCAGCGCGCGCAGCACCGCGCGGCCCGCCTCCACTCCCACCGGGACGCACTTCATGCCGAACTTCTGGCGCGCGCCGGTGACCTGGCGGTCGAGCGCGGCGTCGCCGAAGCGATCGGTGACCGCCGTCAGCCTGACGCCGTGGGCCACGGCCGCCGCGGCCGCCATGTCCCAGTTGCCGAAGTGCGGGGTGACCACGATCGCGCCGCGCCGCAGCGCCAGCGCGTCGTCGATGTTCTCCAGCCCGCCGACCTCCACCACCTCGCGGATGCGCTCCTGGGAGAGCGCCGGCAGCCAGAGGAAGTCGGCCATCAGCTTGGTGTAGCCGACCACCGCCTCGCGCGCCACCCGCCCCACGCGGGGCGAGTCGACCGGCGCGCCGAGGATGGCGGCGTAGTTCTCCCGGGCCTGGCGCCGGAGGTCGGCGCCGACCAGGTAGGCGAGGTTGCCGGCGAGGCGGGCGGCGCCGTAGCGCAGGCGCCCGGGGACGCCGTTGACCACCGCCGTCCCCAGCCGGAAGAGCCGGGCTCTCACCTCCCTGCCTTCGCCGGCGCCGTCAGCCCGCGCTGCTGGGCGCCGGCTCCACGGTGACCGGCGCCTCGACGCTGCCCTTCGGCGCCCGCCCGTTGCTCGGGGTCCCCACGGATCCCGACCCGTGGGGTGAGGCCTCGGGGCGCCCGACGGGGCTGAGGATGAACTCCTCGGCGAGGCGGTGGGCCACGTCGTCGTGGTACTGCTGGGGCGGCGACTTCATCAGCCAGGAGCTCGGGCCGTAGAGTGCGCCGGCGATCTTGTTGTCCAGGCCCAGCTTGCAGAAGCGCACCGCGTCGATGACGATGCCGGCGCTGTTGGGGCTGTCGTGCACCTCCAGCTTGAGCTCCACGTTCAGCGGCACGTCGCCGAAGCTCTTGCCCTCGAGCCGGATGAAGGCCCACTTGCGGTCGCTGAGCCACGGCACGTAGTCCGACGGCCCGACGTGCACGTGCTTGGCGTCGATCGGCGTGTCGAGCTGGCTGGTGACGGCGTTGGTCTTGCTGATCTTCTTGGACTCCAGGCGCTCCCGCTCCAGCATGTTGAGGAAGTCGGTGTTGCCGCCGAAGTTGAGCTGGTAGGTGTTCTCCAACTTCACGCCACGGTCCTCGAAGAGCCGGGTCAGGACGCGGTGCACGATGGTCGCGCCGACCTGGGACTTGATGTCGTCGCCGATGATCGGCAGGCCCTTGGCCTCGAAGCGCTCCCGCCAGTAGTCCTCGCGGGCGATGAACACCGGCATGCAGTTGACCACCGCGACGCCGGCCTGGAGCGCCTGCTCCATGTACCAGCGGGTGGCATCCTCGGAGCCCACCGGCAGGTAGTTGACCAGCACGTCGGCCTTGGTCGCCCTGAGGATTCCGACCACGTCGTCGGTCTTGCCGTCGGCCTTGACGATGACCTCCTTGAGGTACTTGCCGAGCCCGTCCAGGGTCATGCCGCGGTGGACCTTGACGCCCTTGTTGGGCACGTCGGAGAACTTCACGGTGTTGTTCTGGCCGCTGAAGATCGCCTCGCTGAGGTCCTTGCCGACCTTCTCGCGGTCGATGTCGAAGGCCGCCACGAACTCGATGTCGCGGATGTGGTAGCCGCCCAGGTTGACGTGCATCAGGCCGGGGACGCGGTCGTCGTCCTTGGCGTTCTTGTAGTACTCGACACCCTGCACCAGCGAGCTGGCGCAGTTGCCCACGCCGACGATGGCGACGCGGACCTTTCTTTCCTCAGATGGCATTCGCGATCTCCTCATTTACGAGCGTGCCCCGCAGCTCACGTGTCTGGTCGTCCTGGCGGCCGTCGGTTCCCTTCTGGGGCGGGCCGATGAACTGGTTGAAGCGTTTCTGGTAACCCAGGATGGCCTCGCGGTCGAGGCGGCACTGCACCTCGCGGCCCACCCGGCGGGTCACGATCAGGCCGGCCTTGCGCATGATCCGCAGGTGCCACGACAGCAGCGGCTGGCTCAGCCGCAGCCGGTCGGCGATCTCCGAGACCGGCATCTCGCGGTGCGCCAGCAGCGAGAGGATGGCCAGCCGGGTGGGGTTGGCCAGGCCCAGGAAGTGGGTCTTGAGGTCGCGGGCGGTGGTCAGCGCGCTCATCCTGGCATAAAGGATCGTTTCATAAATAATTCTTTGATAAACGATACTTTATGGATCGCGAGCGCGCAACTCGCCGCGCGGGTGCCGCCCGCGTTGGAGCGCTGGCGCCGACCGGGATCAGCAGATACCGGGGCAGGCCCCCTTGCGGGCCACCGGGCAGCCGGCGACGTAGCGGCACTCGGTGGAGCGGTTGCGCATCTCCTCGCGGAGCGCTTCCTGCAGCCGGCGCAGCGCCGGACGCAGCTTGGGGGTGCCCGCGGGTTCGCGGGACGGTTCCGACTCGGGCCGCGGCTGCGGCTCTGCCATGTGAGGCCTCCCTGCTGTGGTGTGGAGTGGGACGAAAAAGGCCTGTACCAGCCGCAGTATAGGACGGCGCCGCCGGCGCGGACAGCCCTCAGCGGCGCCCCAACGCGAACGACGGCCATGACCCTGGCGCGTTGATCGCCCTGGCCGGGTGCAACCCGGGCCCGCCTCGGTGGGCCGACCGCGCATACTGGGAGGCCGCCCCGGGCTGAGCATCGTTATAGTAACGATAGGCGAAAACCTGATGGAGGAACTGTGGTGAGCGCAGGGAACGGCAAGGCGACCAGGGTGCTGGAGCAGATCGTCGAGGAGGTCCAGGAGCGCGGCGGCGAGAGCCTCGAGCGCGCCTCCAAGGCGGTCAGGGACGCGGACGTGTCGGAGAAGCTCGACCGCCTCCTGGACTTCGTCGAGGGCAACGCCACGGTGATCGCGGCGCTGGCCAAGCGCTTCGCCGGCGAGGCCGGGGCCACCGCCAGGAGCGCCGGCGCGACCGCGGCGGAGGCCGTCGGGCAGGCCGCCGAGGCCGGTCTGGAGGCCGCCGGGGACGCGATAGAGTCAATCGGAGACGCCATCGACGAGGAGGTGATCCGCCCCACCATGAGATACGGACGCGGGCTGCGCCACGGGCTGCTGCTGGGCGCCATCCTGGCCTTCCTCTTCACCCCCTGGCCGGGCAACGTCGCCAGGGAGAAGCTGACGGCCTTCGGCCGCGAGGCCAAGGACCTGGTCGACGCGCTCCGCGAGGGCGCCTCGGCCGGCCCCGACGAGGCCGGCGGGCTGCGCTAGCCGGATCGGCCGGCCGGCACCAGGATCAGCCGCCGGCCCTCCGGCGCCGGGCCCCAGGGCAGCGGCGGCGGGGCCACCGCAAGCCAGCCGGGGATCATGTCGGCGTAGCCGCGGCTGCCGGGGTGGCCCGACTGCCCTGGCGCGTGCCCGGCGCGGGACCGCGACCAGTCGGCCAGGTCGTAGACCGCGCGGTAGACCGGGCCGGAGTTGCCCGCCAGGACGCCACCGTCGGCGCCCCGCGCCGACAGGTTGACGGTGTCCAGGTCGCCGCCGGCCGGCAGCGGACCGCGGCTGAGGACGGCGGCCAGCGCCGGGAACGCCCGGGCCAGCGGGTGGACGAAGGCCAGCCGGTTCTCGTCGCCCCAGCGCCAGCGGGCCACGTCGGGGCCGTGCCTGGCGACGGTCTCCCGCTCGGCCTCGGACAGGGCATCGCGCAGCAGCGCCGCCACCGCCGCGGGGTCGGGCGCGGCGCCGATCGCGGGCCGGCCGGATTCGAGCAGGCGCAGCACGACGTCGGTCGGGGTGGCCAGGTACGGGCCGCCGGGCAGGGCGGCGTTCAGGTCGCCCTGCCCGGTGACCTGCCGGGCCAGCGGCTCCCCCAGGGCGGCGCCGAGGACGCGGCGGGTCAGGCAGGTCACGAGGCGCTCGTAGAGCAGCGCCGCACCGCTGCCGGCGCCCACGGCGCAGTCCCAGCCGGTCAGAAGTTCCAGCGCCCGTCGGGCGGCGGGCGTGCCGGTGGCGTCCGTGCCGGTGGCGTCCGTGCCGGTGGCGTCCGTGCCGGTGTCCGGCGCCGCGCCGGGGCCGTCCGTCGCGCCGGCGACGGCACGAGCACCCCCCCC
>DASZGP010000317.1:0-4877 GCA_035938695.1 Candidatus Dormiibacterota bacterium
GATCTGATCGTGACGGGGAGCGGCGCCGTGCAAGCGGCGCCGCTTCTCTGCGTCCGGCGGGACGGGAGGTGGGCTACGCTCCGTGGCCGTTCGTGAGAACCCGCGGATCTGGCAGGACCACGCGCCGTCGGCCCTGCTCAGAGGTGGCGACCCCGACCGGACTTGAACCGGCGACCTCCGCCTTGACAGGGCGGCGCGCTAACCAACTGCGCTACGGGGCCGCGGGATCCCTGCCCAGGCGTCGCCAGCACGGGGACAGGGCCCGGCCGTGGCCGGGGCGACGATTATATCGGAGGGGTCGGCGCGCCCGAATACGGGCGTCAGCCCAGGACCCAGCGCTCGACCAGCTCGGCGATGCCGTCCTCCTGGGGCGGCGGGATGAGGGCGTCGGCGGCCGCGCGGGCCTCGGGGAAGGCGTCGCGGGGGGCCAGGGCGAGGCCGGCGAAGCGCAGCATCTCGACGTCGTTGGGGGCGTCGCCGGCGGCCACCACCTCGGCGGGGTTGATGCCGGCGCGCTGGCAGACGAAGGCCAGGGCGCCGCCCTTGTCGGCGCCGGCGCTGACCACCTCGAGGAACTCCGGCAGCGAGAAGGTGATCCGCGAGGCCGGCTCGAAGGCGGCCCGCAGCTCCGGCTCCAGGGCCCGCAGCCGCTGGGGGTCGTCGACGAAGACCACCTTGGTCGACCCGCCGGCCGCGACCGCCATCAGGTCGTCGACCTTGACCGCCTCGACCTGGGCCACCGCGGCATAGCGGCGGGCGCCCTCGCCGAGGTCCTCGACGTAGAAGTTGTCGTCCTGGTAGAGGTTGACGTGGAGCCGGTGGGCCCGGGACAGCTCGACCGCCCGCGCCGCCGCCTCCGGCGCCACCGCCCACTCCCGCAGCGTCTGGCCATCGCGGGTGCGGACCATGGCCCCCTGGTAGCAGACCAGCGGCTGGTCGGCGTCGAGCAGCTCGGCGTAGGGCAGGGCCGAGCGGAACATCCGGCCGGTGGCCAGCACCAGGCTGACCCCCGCCGCCCGCGCCGCCGCCAGCGCCTCCCGGTTGCGCGGCCGCACCTTGAGGCTGCGGTCGACCAGGGTGCCGTCGACGTCGAGGGCGATCAGCCGGCAGCGCGGGCGGCCGGTGGCGGCCGCCCGCGCCGGGTCGGCGCGGCTCGCGGACGCCGGCGCCAGGTCGGCGCGCGCCGGCGGCCCCGCCGCGCTCACCGCCAGGCCCCGGGGTTGACCAGGTTGGCCGGCCGCTCGCCGCCGAGGGCCTGGATCAGGTTGGTCGCCGCCACCCGCGACATCGCCGCGCGGGCGCCGACCGTGGCGCTGCCGAGGTGCGGCGCCAGGACCGCGTTCGCCTGCCGCAGCAGGTCGGGGTGCACCTCGGGCTCGCGCTCGAAGACGTCGATGCCGGCGCCCGCGATCCAACCCTCGCGCAGGGCCCGCGCCAGCGCGGCCTCGTCCACCACCGGCCCGCGGGCGGTGTTGACCAGATGGGCGGTGGGCTTCATCGAGCGCAGCGCGGCCTCGTCGACCAGGTGGTGGGTCTCCGGCGACAGCGGGACGTTGACGCTGACGAAGTCCGACTCCGCCAGCAGCCGCGCCAGCGGCACCCGCTCGGCCACCACTCCTGGCGCTTGGTGGTCGCGCCTGGCGGTGTAGAGGATGCGCATGCCGAAGCCCGTCCCGCGCCGCGCCACCGCCTGGCCGATGCGGCCATAGCCGATCACCCCCAGGGTCGCCCCGGCGACGTCGGCGCCGAGCAGGAGGTGGGGCGTCCAGCCGGTGAAGCTGCCGGTACGCAGGTAGCGCTCGCCCTCCCCCACCCGCCGCGCCGAGGCCAGCAGCAGAGCCCAGGCCATGTCGGCGGTGGCGTCGGTGAGGACGTCCGGCGTGTTGGTCACCAGCACCCCACGCCGGGTCGCGGCGGCGACGTCGATGTTGTCGTAGCCCACAGCGTAGTTGCTGACGGCGCGCAGCTCGGGCAGCGCGGCCAGCAGGTCGTCGTCGACGCGGTCGCGCAGCAGCGTCAGCATCCCCGCGCAGCCGCGGGCTTCGGCGACGACCTCCTCGCGCGCCGGCGGGTCCTCGCCGTGCACCGCGACGTCGAACCGCTCACGCAGCAGCGGCAGGCCGGGGTCGGGGATGGGGTAGGTCACGAGGACCCGCGTCATGCCGGCGGCACGGCAGAGGTCGAAGACATACGCGCGGAGGCCCCGTCGCGGGCGGCGGCAGGTACCACGCGCGTCACGCGTCGAGCGCGCTCAGCAGCGCCTCGCAGTCCTCCCACGCGCCCACGCTGATGCGCAGCCCGTGGTCGACACCGGGGCGGTCGAACCAGCGCACCAGCACCCGGCGGGCGAGCAGGTGCTCGTACACCTCGCGGGCCGCGCGCGGCGGGATCGCGAAGACGAAGTTGGCGGCCGACGGGAGCACCTCCCAGTCGCGCCGGCGGAGCTCGGCGGTCAGCCGCTCGCGGCTCTCCACCACCGCGCGCACGGTGCGGCGCCAGGTGTCGCGGTCGCCCACCGCGGCGGCGCCCGCCGCGAGCTGCAGCCGCCCGAGGTTGTAGTCGTCCTTGACGGCGACCAGGTCCTCGATCAGGTCGGGTGAGCCGATCGCGAAACCCAGCCGCAGCCCCGCCAGGCTGTAGGACTTGGACATCGTCCGCACCAGCAGCAGGTTGTCGAAGCGGGGCAGCAGGTCCAGACCGGTGCGGGGCGCGAAGTCGACGTACGCCTCGTCCAGCAGCACCACGCCGGGCGCGCGCTGGCAGACCTCGGCGACGGCCTCCAGCGGCAGCAGCGTGCCGGAGGGCGAGTTGGGGTTGGTGACGAACTTCAGCGGCGCGGCGCTGGCCAGGAACGACTCCGGGAGGCTGAAGTCCGGCTCGAAGGCGTGCGGCTCGGGCTCGACGTCGTTGATCCGCAGCAGCGCCGGCACCAGCGAGTAGGAGGGCTCCAGGTGGGCCGCGCGGCCCCCGCGGGCGACGAAGGCCCGCGCCGCCATGGCCAGCAGCTCGTCGCCGCCGTTGCCGCCGATCACCTGCTCGGGGCGCACGTCGCAGGCGTCGGCGATGGCCTGGCGCATCTCTCGCTGCAGCGGGTCGGGGTAGAGCCGCAGGTCCCGGGCGGCGGCGGTGATCGCCGCCAGCACCGCCGGCGACGGCGGGTAGGGCGACTCGTTGGTGTTGAGCTTGACCCAGCGCTCGCCGTCCGGCGGCTGGATGCCCGGCACGTAGGGCTCGAAGGCCGCCAGGCTGGGCTTGCGGAAACGCGACACTCAGCGCCGCTCGGCGGGGGGCGGGTTGGCGGCGCCGCCGCCGCTGATCTCGGCCGACAGGTATTCCGACCCCACCGCCTCGACCAGCGCGCCGCGCCCCCGCGCCACCTCGGAGAGGAAGACCTCGATCGCCAGCCGCGGGTTGACGTTGCTCTGGACCCGGTCGGCGGTCTCCCGCGCCGACCGCCAGAGGCTGACGGCGTCCTCCACCGTGACCCCGGCCGCCTCCACGCCGGCGGCGGCCAGCTCCGGCGCTCCGGCGAGGGCCACCGCCAGGTCCCGCAGCCCGGCCTCCCAGACCTCCATCGCCTCACGCGCCAGGACCCGGTTGGCCCGCGAGTCCGGCCCTCCGAAGCGCGCCCCGAGGGAGACCACGTCGAGCCAGTCGCCGCCCCGGAGGCGGCGCAGCGCGGCGTCCCAATCCAGGCGCCGGGCCACGCCTTCGGGGTCCGCGGCCAGGCGCAGGGCGCGCCCGGGGCAGCCGCCCGCCAGGCGCAGCGCGGCGGGCTCCATGGCCACCGTACGGGCGGCCAGGAAGGTCTCCACCTCGATGTCCCGCAGCCGCCCGAACTCCACCTCCTGGCAGCGAGAGCGGATCGTCGCCGGGAGCAGGTCGGCGTTCTCGGTGCAGACGATCAGCACCGCCCCCTCGGGCGGCTCCTCGATGGTCTTGAGCAGCGGCGCGGCGGCGGTCTCGCGGAGCCGCTCGGCGCGGGCCAGCACCGCCACCCGGCGGTCGGAGTGCATCCCCTTCAGGGCCAGGAAGGCCTGCAGCGACTGCACCGGCGGCGGCCAGGGGGCGAGGCTCCCGCCGAGGGCCTTCCCGGCCTTGGCCGGTGCTTCGTCGGCCGTCTCCGCGCCCTCGCCGCGCGTCCCCCGGGCGACCCGCGCCTCGAGGCGGATGGTGTCGATGCCGATGGTCTCGCCGTCGCCGTCCTCGACCCAGAGGTCGGGGTGGGCGGGGGTCACCCGAGGGCTGCCGGCGGCCTCCAGGAGGTCGGTGGCGAAGGCCAGCGCGGTGGCCGTCTTGCCCACCCCGGCGGGGCCGGTGAAGAGGTAGGCGTGGCTGACCCGCCCGTCGGCCATCGCCCGCCGCAGGAAGCCGCGGGCGCGCTCGTGCCCGGCGATCGCGTCCAGATGCATAGCCCATAATCTTCCCATGCCGCTGCCACTCTCCAGCCACGCCTCCGCGCACGGCGATCCCGCCGCCGCCGTCGCCGACGGCCAGGCCCCGGCGGGCGTCGCGGGCCCCTCGATCGAGACCGTCGACCCTGAGGTCTACGACCTGATCCAGAAGGAGATCGGCCGCCAGCACGGCAAGCTGGAGCTGATCGCCTCCGAGAACTTCGTCAGCCGGGCGGTGCTCCAGGCCGCCGGCTCGGTGCTCACCAACAAGTACGCCGAGGGCTACCCCGGCCGGCGCTACTACGGCGGCTGCGAGTACGTCGACGGCATCGAGCAGCTGGCCATCGACCGCCTCAAGGAGCTCTTCGGCGCCGACCACGCCAACGTCCAGCCGCACTCCGGGGCCCAGGCCAACACCGCCGTCTACTTCGCCGCTCTGACCCCCGGCGACACCATCATGGGCCTGGCCCTGCCCCACGGCGG
>DASZGP010000318.1:0-4824 GCA_035938695.1 Candidatus Dormiibacterota bacterium
CCACGCCCATCATGTCGGGGGTCGCCAGGGCCACGTCGAAGTCGAACCAGCCGCCCTCGATCTTCTTGTAGAGGTCGTCGGCGCCCACGAAGTCGGCGCCCGCCTCGGTCGCCTCGCGGGCCTTCTCGCCTTGGGCGAAGACCGCGATCCGCTGCTTCTTGCCGGTGCCGTGGGGCAGCAGGACGGTGCCGCGCACCATCTGGTCGGCGTGGCGGGGGTCGACGCCCAGGCGGATGTGGGCCTCGATGGTGGCGTCGAACTTGGCCTGGGCCGTCGCCTTGGTCAGGGCCACGGCCTCCTGGGGCTCGTAGGCCTTGTCCTTCTCGATCTTGGCGGCCGCCTCGTCGTAGCGCTTGCCGTGCTTCATGCTGGTCTTGCCTCCTGGTGGTGCTCGCGGGCTCTATCGCCCTCCCACCTGTGGCGCCGGGTGCCGGCGCCGTGGATCAGTTCTCGACGGTGATACCCATCGAGCGCGCGGTGCCCTCCACCATCCTCATGGCGGCGTCGATGTCCCAGGCGTTGAGATCGGGCATCTTGATCTCGGCGATCTCCCGGACCTGGTCGCGGGTGACCACGCCGACCTTCTCCCGGTTGGGCTTGCCCGAGCCGGAGTCCACCCCGGCGGCCTTCTTGAGCAGCTCGCCGGCGGGCGGGGTCTTGAGCACGAAGGTGAAGCTGCGGTCCTCGAGGATCGTGATCTCGACCGGGATCACCTGGCCGATCTGGGCCTGGGTGCGCTCGTTGTAGGCCTTGGTGAACTCCATGATGTTCACGCCGTGGGGGCCGAGCGCGGTGCCGACCGGCGGCGCCGGGGTGGCCTTGCCGGCGTCGAGGGCGATCTTGACGATGGCGCGGACTTTCTTCTTTCCCATTTCTCTCTACCTAATCTATGCCGATCAGTGCAGGCGCTCGACCTGGAGCAGGTCCAGCTCGACCGGCGTCTCGCGGCCGAACATGTTGACCAGCACCTTGAGCTTGCCTTTGTCGGGCATGATCTCGTCGACCTTGCCGTGGAAGTCGCTGAACGGCCCGTCGACCACGCGGACGTTCTCGCCCACCTCGTACTCGACCTTGACCTTGGGCGCCTCGGCCTTGGTCTGCTTGACGATCGACTTGATCTCGTCGGGCTGGAGCGGGATGGGCTTGTTGCCGCTGCCCACGAAGCTGGTCACGCCCGGGGTGTTGCGGACCACGTACCAGGACTCGTCGGTCATGTCCATCTTGACCAGGATGTAGCCCGGGAAGATGCGCTTCTGGACGTGCCGGCGCTGGCCGTCCTTGATCTCGATGACCTCCTCGGTGGGGACCAGCACGTCGAAGATCTTGTCGTGCATGTCCATCGACTCCACGCGCTTGAGGAGGTTGTTGCGGACCTTGTCCTCGTGGCCCGAGTAGGCGTGGACCACGTACCACTGTGCGTCTGTGTCGCTCATCCTGGTGCTCAGAAGACTCCTTATCAGCTGCCGTAGAGGGGCTTGGAGATGTAGGTGAGGAAGCTGTCGATGACGCCGATGAAGGCGGCCACCGCGGCGACCGTGAAGACCACCACCGCGGTCATCCGCAGCAGCTCCTCGCGGGTCGGCCAGATGACCTTCCGCAGCTCCTGGACGGTTCCGGCCAGGTAGCCGATCCTTACTTCCTGCTCCGCGACGGAGCTGGACTCACTCACTTGTCGATACCTTCATTGGGGCTCACCGGCCGGCCGCGACGAGGATGCAGGGGCGGAGAGACTCGAACTCCCGACCCACGGTTTTGGAGACCGTTGCTCTACCAACTGAGCTACGCCCCTTCGCCAGGTCCCGGGTGACCGGGTTCCTTTCCCTCTACTTGGTTTCCCGGTGGAGGGTGTGCTTACGGTCCCGGGGGCAGAACTTGTTGAGCTCCAGCCGGTCGGGATCGTTCTTCTTGTTCTTGGTCGTGGTGTAGTTGCGTTCCTTGCACTCGGTGCACTGCAAGGTGATGATCGTGGCAGGCAAGTCGGTTTACCCCGGACAAAAAAAGAACCTTGGTCGAGCCCAAGGTGCGACGAGATCATAGCCCGCTCCCGGCTCTCTCCGCAACACTCAGCGCTCGCCGGCCTCCGCCACCAGGGCCTCGGCGGGCCGGGGCGGTGCCAGCCAGAAGCCCTGGCCGAGGTCGACGCCCAGCTCGGCCATCATCCGCGCCTCCCGGGCGGTCTCGATGCCCTCGGCGATCACCACCGCCCCGCTGGAGCCGGCGAAGGCCACGGCGGCGGTGATGGCGGCGCGGGGGCCGGCGAGGTGGGCGCTGCGGGTCAGCCCGCGGGCCACCTTGACGAACTCCGGGGTGCCGGCCGCCAGGACCTCGAAGGTCGAGTGGCCCTCGCCGACGTCGTCCATGGCGAAGACGAAGCCGGCGCCGCGGTAGGCGGCCAGGACCTCGCAGAAGCGGCCCAGGTCGCGGATCGCCTCCCGCTCGCTGATCTCCAGCACCACCTCGCCGGGGCGCCAGCCGCAGTACTCCAAGAGCAGCATCATCTGGTCCACGTCGTGGAGGGGGTCGAGCAGCGCGGTCAGGCCGACGTTGACGAAGACCGGGACCGTGCGGGGCAGTGCCCGCGCGCCTTCGAGGGCGGCGCGGCGGCCGAGCCAGTCGAGGTCGCGGGCCAGGCCCATCCGCTGGGCGGTCGCGAACAGCCCCTCGACGCCGGCGCCGCCGTCGCCGCCCACCGGGCGGGCCAGGGCTTCGAGCCCGACCACGTCGCCGTGCCAGGTGAAGATCGGCTGGTAGAGCGACTTGAAGGCGTGCTCGTCGAGGACCGTGCGCACCATGCGCTCCCAGCGCGCGGGCGTGGCCTCGAGCGCCGGGCCGCTGTGGTAGCCCAGGGCCTCGGCGCGGTCGCGGCCCAGGCGCTTGGCCCGGTAGAGGGCGGCGTCGGCGGCGCTCCAGACCTGGCGGGGGTCGGTCCCGGCCTCGGCGGAGACGCAGCCGACGCTGATCCGGGCCGCGCCGAAGGGCACGGCGACGCCGCGCATGGTCTGGCAGAGGCGGTCGGCGATGGCCCGGGCCTCGACCGCCTCGGTGTCCGGCAGCAGCACCGCGAACTCGTCGCCGCCGGTGCGGGAGAGCAGGTCCCAGGTGCGCAGGGCCGAGCGCAGGGCCGGGCCGACCACCTTCAGGACGGCGTCGCCCGCCTCGTGGCCGAACTCGTCGTTGATGGCCTTGAAGCGGTCGATGTCGATCGCCAGCATGGAGTAGCGCTGCCGCGGCGGCACCGAGAGCATGCGCTCGAACTCGCGGCGGTTGGGCAGGCCGGTGAGGCTGTCGGTGGCGGCGGCGACGTTGGCCTCCTCGTAGAGCCGGGCGTTGCCCATCCCGATCGCGGCCGCCGTGGCCAGGCCGGCCAGGATCCGCTCCTCGGCCTCGCCGAAGCACCGCCCGGCGTCCTCGGCGGCCACCACCAGCACGCCGCTGATCCGCCCCGGGGTGGGGATCGGCACCGCCAGCAGCGCCGGCCCGGAGTCCCGCCACCAGACCCGGGGGTCGACGCCGGGCTCGCCCGGCGAGCGCCGCACCGGCCGGCGCTGGCGCTGTATCGCGGCCCAGAAATCCTGCTCGGAGTCGAGCCTGGTCTGGCGCAGGTGGTCGCGCATCCAGGGGGTGGCCGCGGCCAGGTCCAGGCCACTGTCCGGGTCACAGACCCAGACCGCCGCGCCGGCGGCGTCCGCCACCTCGGCCGCGCGCCGGCTGAGGCGCTCCAGCAGCGCCGGCACCTCCAGCGAGCTGAGCAGGTCGGCGACGCTCATCTGGAGCAGCTCCTGCTCCCGGAGCCGGCGCTCCAGGTCGGCCTTGAGGCTGGCCTCCTGCCGCCGGGCGCGGTCGGCGCGGCGGAGGATGACGGCCTGGGCCGCGATCATCTCCACCACCTCGACGGCGGTCGGCGTGAAGTAGCCGGCCTCGCGCGCCTGGACGTCGATCAGGCCCACGCAGACCCCGTCGTCGATCAGCGGCACGGTCAGCTCGGCCAGGGTGTCGGCGAAGCAGGGGCCGTGGCGTGGCTCCCGCCGGACGTCGTTGACCAGCACCCGCTTCCCGGTGGTCGCCACCACCCCCGCCGGCCCCCGGTCGATCGGCCACTCCGACATCTCCGGGGCCGGCGCGTCGTGATGGCCGGCGCCGGCCACCCGCCGCAGGTGGGTCCGGGCCTCGTCGACCTCGAAGTAGGCCACCGTCTCCAGGCTCATCGACTCGGCCAGCAGCTTGACCATGACCTGGCCGGCCTCGGCCGCGCTGGTCGCGGCGGTCATCTGCTGCAGCACCCGCGCCAAGACGTTCAACCAGGGCGCCCGCCCAGGACGCCCGGGACGCCCAGGACGCATGGCGGGCTCGGGGCGTGGACGCGCCACCTCGGGACGAGGCAGGCTCCGACTCATGGGCCAACATTCCCATGACGGCCACCACCCCGGGGTTCAGGTTTGGCGAAGACATGTGAAGCCGCTTCCGGCTTCGCGGCGATCAGGCGGCCGGGGGCCTCCGCGCCGTCACGATCTCGGTCGGGAAGAGCATCTGGGCCAGGTACTCGCGGGTGACGTCGACGAAACCCAGCTCGCTCAGGACCGGCGCCGCCAGCACCCCCCGGCAGTTGGCCGTGAGGTTGATCCCGCGGGCGTAGAGCGCATCCCAGACGCGGTGCCGGCGGTGGGCCCCGGGCGTCATGTTGGACAGCACCAGCCGGCCGCCGGGACGGAGGACCCGCCGAAACTGGGCCAGGGCGACCGGGATCTCCTCGATCGGCAGCAGGTCGAGCATGTAGCTGTTTACCACCAGGTCGAAGCCGGCGTCGGGCAGGGGCAGGTCGCGGGC
>DASZGP010000319.1:0-6924 GCA_035938695.1 Candidatus Dormiibacterota bacterium
GGCTGCATGCTCCTCAACACCACCCTCGACCTGGCGACCCCGCCCCAGGCCAACGCCAACGGCCCGACCCTGCCCAGCCCCGGTGGGCTGCCGGTGGTGGGCCCCACGGTGCAGCAGGTCGAGGGCCAGCTGGCCCTGCCCCTGAACACCGTCGACGGCGTCTACTCCAGCGTCAAGCCGATCGCCGCCTCGCTGGCCGGGTACGGCGTCGACTACGCCGCGTACACCGCGGGCGAGACCGTGGGCAAGGGCCCCGGGGCCGCCGGCCTGCAGAGCGTGCCGCTGCCCGGCCCGCAGTGGGACAACCACCCTTGCTGACCTCGCTGCAGCGCCGGATACCGCTGTCGGTGGCGATCTCGGTGGCGGCGCTGGCGTTCCTGGTCGCCGTCGCCGCGGTGCTCACGCTGAGCCCGGCGGGGCAGCGGATGCGGCTCCAGGCCGTCACCCCCGGACCCTCGCCGACCGCGCCGGCCAGCCCCAGCCCCGGCGCGGGGTCGCCTCCGCCCTGGCCGGCGGAGGCGACCGCCGGGGCGGTGCCCCAGCGCAGCACCATCAGGGGTGAGAGCTGCGCCCATCCCCCGGCCAGGCCCCACGTCGAGAACGTCGACCCCCTCCAGCCCTTCCCCAGCGCGGCGGAGCTGGCCAGGGCCACCCCCACCATCGCGGTCGCCATCGTCCGCACCCAGAAGGGCTACTGGCGCCAGCCGCCGCCCGGCTCGCCGACGTTCTTCACCGACCTGAGCGCCACCACGGCCACCGACTACCAGGTCGAGCGGGTGGTGAAGGGCCACCCCGGCGCCTGGATCCAGGGCATCCAGGCCGGCGCCGACCCGGCCGCCATCCCCTGCGGCGGGCTGGTCCCGGCGATCGTCCCCGACTCCCTGCCGGTGCTCGGCCACGAGTACGTGATCTTCTTCGACGGGGCCGGCGCCACGCCGCCGCTGATCACCTCCGGCCAGCGCTACGAGATCAGGACGGGGCTGGTCTACTCCAGCGGGCTGGCGCAGTTCAGGGTCACCGGCCAGACCCTGGACGCCTTCCTGGCCAGCCTCGGGGGCTGAAAAGCAGGAGAGGGCGGCCCCTCGCGGGACCGCCCTCTCAGAGCCGGCTTCGGCTCAGAAGTCCATGTCGTGGTTGTGGCCGTGCTCGTGGCCACCACCCGCCGCCGGCGCCTCGGCCGGGGCGTCCGAGATCAGGGTCTCGGTGGTCAGCAGCATCCCGGCGATGCTGGCGGCGTTCTGGAGCGCGGAGCGGGTGACCTTGGCCGGGTCGACGACCCCGAAGGCGAACATGTCGCCGTACTCCAGGGTGGCGGCGTTGAAGCCGGCCGACCCCTTCAGGCCGCGGACCTTTTCGACCACCACCGAGCCCTCGACGCCGGCGTTGGCGGCGATCTGGCGCAGCGGCTCCTCCAGCGAGCGGAGGACGATCCGGGCGCCGGTCAGGGCGTCCCCGGTCAGGTTCAGCTTCTCGATCGCCGGTGCGGCCCGCAGGAGGACGGTGCCGCCCCCCGCGACGATGCCCTCCTCGACCGCGGCGCGGGTGGCACTGAGGGCGTCCTCGACGCGATGCTTGCGCTCCTTGAGCTCGACCTCGGTGGGCGCGCCGACCTTGACCACGGCAACGCCGCCGGCCAGCTTGGCGATCCGCTCCTGGAGCTTCTCGCGGTCCCAGTCCGAGGTGGTCTCCTCGACCTGGGCCCGGAGCTCGTCGACCCGGGCCTTGACCAGGGCCGGGTCGCCACCGCCCTCGACGATGGTGGTGACGTCCTTCTCGACGTTGACCCGGCGGGCCGCGCCGAGCTGGTCCAGGCGGGTGTCCTCGAGGCGGAGGCCGATCTCCTCGGTGACCAGCTGCGCGCCCGTCACCACGGCGATGTCCTGGAGCATGGCCTTGCGGCGGTCACCGAAGCCCGGCGCCTTGACGGCGACGGCGGTGAAGGTGCCGCGCATCTTGTTCACCACCAGGGTGGCCAGGGCCTCGCCCTCGACGTCCTCGGCGATGATCAGCAGCGGGCGGCCCGCCTGGAGGACCTTCTCCAGCACCGGCAGGATGTCCTGGATCGCCGAGATCTTCTTGTCGGTGACCAGGATCAGGGGGTTCTCCAGCTCCGCCTCCATGCGCTCCTGGTTGGTGGCGAAGTAGGCGCTGACGTAGCCCCGGTCGAACTGCATACCCTCGACCAGCTCGACCTCGGTGCCGAAGGACTGCCCCTCCTCCACCGTGATCACACCGTCCTTGCCGACCTTGTCCATGGCGCCGGCGATCAGCTCGCCGATGGCCTCGTCGCGGCTGGAGATGGTGGCCACCTTGGCGATGTCCTCGCGGCCCTTGACGGGCACGGCGAGGCGGGCGATCTCCGCGACCACGGCGGCCGCGGCGGCGTCGATGCCGTCCTTGAGGACGATCGGGTTGGCGCCGGCGGCGACGTTGCGCAGCCCCTCGACGATCATCGCGTGGGCCAGCACCACCGAGGTGGTGGTGCCGTCACCGGCGATGTCGTTGGTCTTGGTGGCGACCTCCTTGACCAGCTGCGCGCCCATGTTCTCGAAGGGATCCTCGAGCTCGATCTCACGGGCGATGGTGACCCCGTCGTTGGTGATCACCGGGCTGCCGTACTTCTTGTCGAGCACGACATGGCGGCCCCGGGGGCCCATGGTGATGCGCACGGCATCGGCCAGGGCGGTGGCGCCACGGCGGAGGTGCTCCCGCGCGTGCGCCTCGAAGATCAGCTGCTTGGCGCCCAAGGCCTACTTCTTCTTGCCGTTGCTGGCGACGACGGCCAGGATGTCCTTCTCGGCGAGGATCAGCAGATCCTGCTCGTCGATCTTGACCTCGTTGCCGGCGTACTTGCTGTAGATGACGCGGTCGCCGACCGCCAGGTCAATGGGCTCGCGCTTGCCGGAGGCCTCGATCAGGCGACCGTTGCCGACAGCCTCGACGACGCCCTCCTGGGGCTTCTCCTTGGCGGTGTCGGGCAGCACGATGCCGCTCTTGGTGACTTCTTCCCGCTCGAGCGGGCGGACGACGACACGGTCGGCCAGAGGACGGAGATTCATGGTCAGTCCCTCCATAAGGAATGACTTTTTGAAGCTGAGTTAGCACTCAACGTGCGCGAGTGCTAATGGTACCGCCCCCGGGGCCCTCGCGGCAAGCGCCCCGGGCAAGCGGCCCGGCAAAAGCGCCCCGGCAAAAGCGCCCCCCGGGATAGTCTGGCAGGATGCCGGCCCCACCTCCCGATCCCGGCCTCTGCGCCGCCTGCGCCCACGGCCGGGTGGTGCCGGCGGCGCGCTCGTCGTTCTGGCGCTGCGAGCTGGCGGAGACCGACCCGCGCTTCCCCCGCTACCCCCGCCTGCCGGTGCTGGCCTGCGCCGGGTTCACCCCGGAACCCACCTCCGAGAGTCCGCCGGGCCCCTGACCCGCGGACCGGCGCCGAGCCAAGGTCGTCGCCCAGATGGTGATCAGCCGGAGCCCTCAGGCGCTCAGACCCAGGCCGGGGTCGACTTCCACGGAGAGGCTCTCGGGCGGGCGGCTGCGGTACAGGTGATGGCCGGCGGCGGCGATCATCGCCGCGTTGTCGGTGCAGAGGGCGGCGGCGGGGACGACCAGCGGGGCGAGGCCGGCCAGGCGCCGGGCGGCCGTCTCGCGGAGGGCGCGGTTGCGGGCCACGCCGCCGGCGATGGCCAGGGTGGCGGGACGGTGCTGGCGGGCGGCGCGTTCGAGGCGGTCGACCAGGTGCTCGACGGCGCGGTGCTGGAAGGCGGCGGCGGCGGCTCGCACCAGCTCGGGGTCGCGGTCGGGCGGGGCCGGCGCCGGCTGGCCGGGCCGCTGGCGGGGCCGCCCAGCCGAGGGGCCGGCGCCGGCTTCCCGACCGCGGGCCGATGGTCCCGGCCCCGGCCGGTCGTCGCGGCCGGCGCGCCGCGGCGGGTCCAGCGCGTAGCGGACGGCCGACTTGATGCCGCTGAAGCTGAAGTCCAGGCCGTCGACCCGGATCGCCGGCAGGGGAAAGCGGCGGAGCGCCTGGGCGGGGTCGACGCCGGCCGCCAGGCGGTCGATCTCGGGGCCGCCGGGATAGGCCAGCCCGAGCAGCCGGGCGACCTTGTCGAAGGCCTCGCCGGCGGCGTCGTCGAGGGTCCGGCCGAGGACGGCGTAGCCGCCGTCCCGGCCCAGCAGGACCAGCTCGGTATGGCCCCCGGAGACCAGCAGGACCAGCGCCGGCCGGCGTGCCTCGGGCGCCTCCAGGAAGGCCGAGTGGACGTGGCCGTCGAGGTGGCTGACGCCGACCAGCGGCAGCCCGGTCGCGGCCGCCAGCCCGCGGGCGAAACCGACGCCGACCAGCAGCGCGCCGACCAGCCCCGGGCCCCGGGTGACCGCCAGCAGGTCGACCTCGGCGAGGGTCCGGCCGGCCACCCCGAGGGCCTCGTCCATGACCGCCGGCAGCCGCTCCAGGTGGTGCCGCGCGGCCATCTCGGGGACCACCCCGCCGTAGGGCCGGTGGAGGTCGACCTGGGACGAGACGACGTTGCTGAGGATCGTCGCGCCGTCTTCGACGAGGGCCACCGAGGTCTCGTCGCAGGAGGTCTCAATCCCGAGGGTCAGCACCCAGCCTGACTTCGACGGTGAGCGACTCCCGGAACTGCCGCAGGCGTTCCACGAAGGCCGGCGCCAGCAGCGAGTCGGACCACATGACGATGGCGTCCTCACCGTCGTCGGTGTAGTAGCCCCGGCGGCGGCCGATGATCTTGAAGCCAAGCCGCTCGTACAGCCCGATGGCACCGTGGTTGGAGGCCCGGACCTCCAGCGTCACCCACTTGGCGTCGGCGGCGTAGGCCTCGTCGATCAGGGCCACCATCAGGGCCTTGCCGTAGCCCTTGCCCTGGTCGCGCTTGCGCACCCCCACGGTGGTGACATGGGCCTCGTCGCGCATCTTCCAGATCCCCGCGTAGCCGACGACCTCGTCCTCGGCGCGGACCACGATGTATGCCGCCATGCGGTTCTGCGACAGCTCCCGGCGGTAGGCGTTGCGGGGCCAGGGGGTCAGGAAGATCTCCCGCTCGATCGCCTGGATCGCGGGGATGTCCTCCAGCGTCATCGGCTCGATACGAGCCCGCTGCCGAAGCTGCATCACGGCGTCAACTCCCGTATTCCGCTCGGAGCCGATCATAGCCGACCCCCTCCCCCGCCCCGACCGCCTCCGCCGCGGCCGCCGCCAGGGCCTCCGGGCCCGGATGGACCGGCGCGGCGACCAGCCCCGCCGCGACGGCCGCCGCCAGCAGGGCCGGCTCGGCGGCGACCGGCAGCGCGGCCAGGCGGGGATCGTCCGACAGTCCGGCCAGCGCCATCAGCCAGGCCTCGCCGCGCGGCGGGCGCTGGGCCCCGGCGACGGCGTGGACCCGGGCGTGGACCCGGCCCCGGCCGGCGGCCACCAGGGCCAGGACCTCGCCGTGGTCGAGGGCCGCGCGGTGGGCCGCCACGGCCGTGCTGTCCAGGGGATGGATGGTCAGCCGCCGTGGGTAGGCGATGCCCGAGGCGGCGGCCAGGCCGACCCGCAGGCCGGTGTAGGAGCCGGGACCGCGGGCCACCGCCACGGCCTCGACCGGCGCCAGGCCGGCGGCGCCGCCGACCTCGGCGATCAGGCCGAAGATCGCCGACTCGTGGCGGCCGCCGGCGCGAGCGGCGCCCCTCCCCCAGCCGCCCGGCCAGCGGCGCAGCGGGAGCAGGCCGGCGTCCTCGGAGGGGTGCAGCAGCGCGACGGACAGCTCGTCGCCGGAGCTGTCGATGCAGAGGATCACGGCGCGCTCACCCGCGCAGCGCCGCCGCGAGGTGCGGTACCGCCGACCTGACCACGACCGTGCGCTCAGCCCGGGTCGCGCCGGCCTCCAGGCGCAGCCACGCCGTCGCCACCTCGGCCAGGGCCGGCCAGCGCTCGGGCCATTCGACCGCCAGGACGCCGGCGGCGGAGAGGTCGAGCAGGCCCAGCCCCTCGACCTCGGCGGCCGACTCCAGCCGGTACAGGTCGGCGTGCACCAGCTCCAGCCGGCCAACGTGCTGCCTGACCAGCACGAACGTCGGGCTGATGACCTCGCCGGCGGCGCCCAGGCCCTCCGCGAGCCCTCTGACCAGGACCGTCTTGCCGGCCCCCAGGCCGCCCTCCAGCAGGATCACGTCGCCGGCGCGAGCCGCCCGCCCGAGGCGCCGCCCCAGAGCGTGCGTCGCCTCCGCCGACCCGGCGTGGAGCGTGGCCAGCGCCACGTCAGCCACGGGCGGTAGAGGCGAAATGCTCATGGCCGGCGCCCGGTGGAGGCGCCTCGCGGCCGTCGATCAGGAGCCGGACGCCGCGGCCCTCGTCGAAGCGGCCGATGACGGTCGCGTCTGCTCCGGCGGCGCGAATCCGGGCGAGAGCCTGACGCATGACCTCGGGCGGCGCGGCAAACAGCACCTCGTAGTCCTCGCCCCCGCCCACCAGGACCCAAACGTCGGCGGGCCACGCCTCCGCCACGCCCGCTTCGACCGGGATCGCCGCGGCGTCGAGGAGCAGCCCGCTCGGCATGTCGCCGGCGCCGGCCTCCAGCAGCCTCGAGGCGTCGAGGTAGAGACCGTCGGACACGTCCAGGGCCACCCGGACGCCGGCCTCGCGGATGATCCGGCCGACGCCCAGGCGGGGCTCCGGGCGTGCCAGGCGGCGTCGCCAGGCCGCTCGCCATGGCGACGAATCGTCGAGGCTGCGCAGGCCGGCCGCCGCCCCGCCGAGGCGCCCGCTGACCGCCAGCTCCCAGCCGGCCCCGGCGCCGGCGCGGCGCAGCGCCTGGCCGGCGGGAACCGACCCCAAACAGGTGCTGGTCAGCACCGGCGTCGCGGCGGCGCTGAGGTTGCCGCCGGCCAGGCTGGCGCCGAACGCGCCGGCGCATTCCGCCAGACCCTGAT
>DASZGP010000320.1:0-6560 GCA_035938695.1 Candidatus Dormiibacterota bacterium
CTGGCCGCCGAGCGGGAGACGCTGGCCAACGCCGAGCGCCTGCGTGAGGCGGCGGCGACGATCAGCGCCGCGCTGGGCGGAGGCGACGACTCGGAGGGGGCGCTGGAGGCCCTCTACCGCGCCGAGGCGGCGGCCCAGGGCCCCGCCGTCCACGACCCCCGGTTGGCCGCGATGGCCGAGCAGCTCCGCTCCCTGGCCCTGGACCTGGGCGAGCTGCGGCGCTCTGCCGCCGCCTACCTCGACGCCGTGCAGGCCGATCCCGCCCGGCTCCAGGCGGTCGAGGACCGCCTGGAGCAGCTGGGCCGGCTCAAGCATCGCCACGGCGGCAGCCTGGAGGCCGTGCTGGAGGTCGCCGAGGCGGCGCGGCGCCGGCTGGGGGAGGACGAGCGCCGGGCCGAAGCCCTGGCCGAGGCACGCGCCGCCCTGGTGGTGGCCGCCACCGCCCTGAGCGCCGCCGCCCTCGCCCTGCGCCGGACCCGCCAGGAGGCCGCCGCCCGCCTCGGCGCCGGCGTCGAGGCCGAGATCGCCGAGCTGAACATGGAGCGGGCCCGCTTCCAGGTCGCCCTGACCCTGGAGGACGACCCCGACGGGGTGGAGGTCGAGGGCCGCCTGGTGGCCTGCGGGCCGACCGGCGCCGACCGGGTCGAGGTGCTCCTGGCCGCCAACCCGGGCGAGCCCGCGCTGCCGCTCCAGAAGGTGGCCAGCGGGGGCGAGGTCTCGCGGGTGATGCTGGCCCTGCGCGGGGTGATGGCGGGCGCCGACCGCATCCCCACGATCGTGCTGGACGAGATCGACGTCGGCATCGGCGGCCGCACCGCGGTCCGGCTGGGCGAGCGGCTGCGGGCCATCGCCGGCGACCGCCAGGTGATCTGCGTCACCCACCTGGCGGCGGTCGCCGCCGTCGCCGACCGCCACCTCCAGGTGCGCAAGGAGCTGGCCGGGGGGCGCCACGTGGTGGCCGTGGAAGCGCTCGACGGCGAGGCCCGCCTGGCCGAGCTGGCCCGGCTGCTGGCCGGCGACCGGGGCGGCGACGCGGCGCTGGAGACCGCCCGCAGCCTGCTGGCGGGGACAGGGGGATGAAGGCCGGCTACCGCGCCGGCCAGGCCCGCGACATGCTGACGGCCCGCATGTCTCCCGCCGACCACGCCGAGGCCATGGAGCACCTCGACCCCGAGCTGCGCCACCTCTTCCTGACCATGACCGTGCGCGACCAGCTCCACTCCCTCCGCGTCCTCCGCCGGCTCCAGGCGCGCGATCCCGACATCCCCACCCGCCGTCCCAGCCTGCTGGCCCAGGCCGCGCTGCTCCACGACGTGGGCAAGGCCGAGACCCCGCTCGGCATCCCCGGCCGCTCGCTCGTCGTCCTGGCCGGGCTGACCGGCACCCTGGGCGGGCTGACCCGCGTCCCTCGCCTCGGCCTCCGGGTGGCCCGCTACCTCCGCCACCCCCAGATCGGCGCCCGGATGCTCATCGACGCCGGGGCCCCGGGGGCGCTGGCCGAGATCGTGGCCGAGCACCAGTCGCGCACCCCCCGCCATCCCGAGACGGCCACCCTCCAGGCGGCGGACGGGCGGGAGTGAGCGAGATCGAAGCGCGGCAACCAACCGCCGAGCCGGCGCCGCCGCCTGCCGCCGCCGCCGACCTGCGGGTCAAGACCGACGTTTTCGAGGGCCCCATCGACCTGCTCTTGACCCTGGCCCAGCGCCGCCGGCTCGATCTCAACCGGCTTCGCCTGGCCGAGCTGACCGCCGACTACCTGGCCGCGCTGAACCTCGACGGCGCCGCCGCCCGGCCGCCCCAGGAGGTTGCCGCCTTCCTGCTGGTGGGGTCCAAGCTGCTGGCGCTCAAGGCCGCCTCGCTGCTGCCGGTCGAGGCCGAGGTCGAGGAGGAGGACCTGGAGACCTGGGAGGAGCGGATGCGGGAGCGCATGCGGGAGTACGCCCGCTTCAAGGTCGCCGCCCTGGAGCTGATGCGGCGCCACCAGGAGGGCGGGTTCAGCTTCGCCTCCACGATCGAGGCCCAGATCGTGCCGGCGGAACGGCTGCAGCTCGACCCGGACGGGCTGGCGGCGGCCTTCGAGGCGGTCCTGGCGCGCTTCCCGGCGCCCGCCGAGGTGGAGGTCAGGCTCACCGATTACTCTCTCTCGGACGAGATGGACCGCATTCGCTTCCGCCTTTCCAACCCAACGGCCCAGGGCGCCGGCCGGACCAGCTTCACCGAGCTCTTCGCGGGCGCCGAGTCGCGCCTCCACGCGGTGGTGATCTTCCTCGCCCTGCTGGAGCTGATCCGCCGTGGCGAGGCCCGCATCCAGCAGCGCGGGGTATTCGGCCAGATCGACCTCAGCCCCGGCCCCCGCCTGGGCATGGCCGACGCGTGAGCGGGTGCCGGTGACCGAGCAGCCGGCCGCGACCGCCGACCTCGCCGCGCTGCGCAAGGACGCCGAGGCCGTGCTCTTCAGCGTCGGCGCGCCGATGGAGACCCGGGCCCTGGCCGACGCCCTGGAGGTCGACCTGCGCGGCCTGGAGGAGGTCCTCGCCGCGCTGGCCCTATCCCTCCAGGACCGCGGCCTGATGCTCCAGCGCCACGGCACCCTGGTCCAGCTGGCGACCCGGCCGGAGACCGCCACGGCGGTCCGGCGCCTGCTCAACCCCGAGGTCCCGGGACGGCTCTCGGCGGCCGCCTACGAGACCCTGGCGATCATCGCCTACCGCCAGCCCCTGACCAAGGCCGCCATCGAGGAGATCCGCGGCGTCGACTCCGAGCGGGTCCTGGAGGGGCTGCTGGGCCGCAGCCTGATCGAGGAGGTCGGGCGCCTCGACCAGCCGGGCCAGCCGCGGCTCTTCGGGACCACCCTGCGCTTCCTCCAACTCCTGGGCATGGAGAGCGTCGAGCACCTGCCCGGGGTGCCCCAGCCCGAGATCGAGGCGGCTCCCGACCTCGGGGCCCGGGGCGAGGCGCGACGTGCCGGCGACCCGGATCGCGACCCCGGTTCCGAGCCGTTCCCACCCGGCCCGCCAGCCTGAGCCCGCGGATGCCCGACGCGCCGGCGGCGTCCGCCAACCCTGACGCGCCGGGCGGGGGCCAGGTCCGCCTCAACCGCTACCTGGCGATGTCCGGGGTGGCCGCGCGCCGCAAGGCCGACCACCTGATCGCCACCGGCCGGGTCAGGGTCAACGGCGTCCCGCCCCCGCCCGGTGGCCAGATGATCACCCCGGGGGTCGACCGGGTCGAGGTCGACGGCCGGCTGGTGGCGCCGGAGGGCGTGCGCCGCTACGTCGCCGTCAACAAGCCGCCCGGCCACCTGACGGCGGTCAGCGACCGCACCCACCGACCGCTGGTGACGGCGCTCCTGCCTCCCGAGGTGGCCCGCGGCCTGACCCCCGTCGGCCGGCTCGACCTCGAGAGCCGGGGCCTGCTGATCCTGACCGACGACGGCGAGCTCAGCTTCCGCCTCCAGCATCCCCGGCACCACGTGGAGAAGGAGTACCAGGTCCGCCTCCACCGGCCGATGGCCCCGGAGGCCGTCGAGCGGCTGCGCGCCGGGGTGGAGCTGGACGAGGGCCGGGCGACGCCCGCCGCGCTGCTGCCGGACGGGCCCCAGGGCACCGAGTACCGGATCGTCCTGCGCCAGGGCTGGAAACGCCAGATCCGGCGCATGTTCCTGGCGGTCGGGGTGCGGGTGGTGGACCTGCGCCGGGTCCGGGTCGGCTCGCTCCAGCTGGGCGAGCTGAAGGAGGGGGGCTGGCGGGAGCTGACCCCGGCCGAGGTCGTCGACCTCCGCGCCGAGGTCGGGCTGCCGCCGGACGGAGCGGGGGCGCCGGAGCCGCGGTGATCGTCGCCATCGACGGCCCCTCGGCGTCCGGCAAGTCGACCATCGGCCGGCTGGTCGCGCGTCACCTGGCGCTGCCCCTGGTCGACACCGGCCTGATGTATCGCGCGGTCACCGTCCTGGCCGTCGAGGCCGGCGTCTCCCCGGAGGACGACCGGGCCCTGGCCGGGCTGGCCCAGGACACCCTGATCGAGGTCAACACCTCGGCCGACGAGAACCCGGCCTGGCTGGTGCGGGCCAACGGCGAGGACCTCGGCAGCCGGGTCTTCCGCGCCGCCCTGGCCCCGGTCCTGTCGCGGGTCAGCCAGGTCGAGGGCGTGCGCCACGAGATGGTCCGCCTGCAGCGGCGCTACGCCGAGGGCCGGGGGGTGGTGATGGTGGGGCGCGACATCGGCACCGTGGTCTTCCCCGACGCCGACCTCAAGCTCTACATCGACGCCTCCGCCGCCGAGCGGACCCGGCGCCGGGCCGACCAGATCAGGCGCGGCGAGCGCGAGCCCCTGGACGCCGACGCCGCCGACGTCGAGGTGGAGGTCACCGACCGCGACGTCGCCGATCGGGGCCGGACCCATTCGCCGTTGCGGCCCGCCGAGGACGCCCGTAGGATTGACACCGATGGTCGCAGCGTCAGTGAGGTCTTCGCGGAAATCCTCAGCCTGATCCCCGGGCCGAGCCCAGGCCCGGCGTGAACGTCGACCCCGCGGCCCCCGCGCCGTCCTCGATTCCGTCCCGAGCGCTGCAGCGCCATCAGCCGGCCCGCCTGGGGCGGCTGACGCCGGGCCCGCTGTACTGGGTCATCCTGGTCCTGCTCCGCGGTGTGGTCCGGCTGGTGGTGCGCAACCATCTCCACGTCGAGGGCCGGGAGAACGTGCCCCGCACCGGTGGGGTGCTGCTGATCAGCAACCACATCTCCAGCGCCGACCCCCCGCTGCTGGGCGCCGCCTCGCCCCGCCCGCTCCACTTCATGGCCAAGGTGGAGTGGTTCAAGCACCGCCTGCTCGGCTTTTTGGCCTGGCACTTCCTCTGCTTCCCGGTGGTCCGCCACACCGCCGACCGGGGCGCCCTGCGCCACACCCTCGACCTGCTGGCCCGCGGCCAGGCGGTGGCGATCTACCCCGAGGGCACCCGCTCCGAGGACCTCCGCCTCCACCACCCCGAGGCCGGCGTCGGCTTCCTGGCCCGCCACGCCGGCGTGCCGATCGTGCCGGTGGCCACCTGGGGGGGCGAGAACGTCCTCCAGAGCCGTGGTTACCACCTCCCCCGCGCCGCCGAGACCCACGTGGTCTTCGGCCTGCCGTTCACCCTGCCCGCAACCCCGATGACCAACCAGGAGGCGGCCGAGCTGATGATGGCCCGGATCGCCGCGCTGCTGCCGCCCCGATACCGTGGGTACCTTGACGCATTGGAGGACTCCTGACCTGCCACACAAGACTTACGTCCTCGACACCAACGTCCTGCTCCACGACCCCGACGCGCTGACCGCGTTCGAGGAGAACGACATCGTCATCCCGCTGGTGGTGATCGAGGAGATCGACTCCCAGAAGAAGCGCCAGGACGAGATCGGCCGGGGCGCCCGCCGGGTCGCCCACCGGCTCGACGACATGCGCCGCCAGGGCAAGCTCTCGGCGGGCGTGGCCACCGCCGGAGGCGGGCTGCTGCGGGTCCAGGTCGGGGAGGTCAACTTCGAACTTCCCGCCGAGCTGGACCCCGGCAAGCCGGACAACCAGGTCATCGGCGTCACCCTGCAGGTCAAGAAGACGGCGCCCAAGGACCGCGTGATCCTGGTCAGCAAGGACATCAACGTGCGGGTCAAGGCCGAGGCCCTGGACGTCGAGGCCCAGGACTACGAGCGCGACAAGGTGGTCCGCAGCAGCGACGACCTCTACGGCGGGATGCGCGTCGAGGAGGTCGACGGCGAGGTCATGGATCGCTTCCAGCGCCAGGGCTTCCTGCCCACCAAGGACTCCAGCCTCAACGCCAACGAGTTCGTCCACTTCCAGGTGCCGGAGCAGCCCAGCCTCTCGGCGATCGGGCGCTTCGACCTGGCCCGGGGCGAGATCGTGCCCCTGGCGCCGGTCAAGAAGGACATCTGGGGCATCACGGCCAAGAACCTCGGCCAGCGCTTCGCCTTCGACGCCCTCCTCAACGACGACATCAAGATGGTCACCCTGACCGGCCGCGCCGGCACCGGCAAGACCCTCCTGGCCCTGGCCGCGGGGCTCCACAAAGTGCTCGACGAGCACGTCTACCGGCGCCTCCTGGTGACCCGCCCGGTGATCCCCATGGGCAAGGACGTCGGCTACCTGCCCGGCGACAAGGACGAGAAGCTGCGCCCCTGGATGCAGCCGATCTACGACAACCTGGAGTTCCTGATGAGCACCATGTACAAGGACCAGATGGTCGCCGACATGGTCCACCGGCTCCAGGACAAGGGGCTGTTCGAGGTCGAGGCCCTGACCTACATCCGCGGCCGCTCCATCCCCCAGCAGCTGATCATCGTGGACGAGGCCCAGAACCTCACCCCCCACGAGGTCAAGACCATCGTCAGCCGGGCGGGGGAGGGGACCAAGCTGGTGCTCACCGGCGACCCCTACCAGATCGACCACCCCTACCTGGACTTCTCCAGCAACGGCCTCTGCTACGCCGTCGAGAAGTTCAAGGAGAGCCCGCTCGCGGCCCACGTCACGCTGACCAAGGGACAGCGCTCGGAGCTGGCCGAGCTGGCCGCGGT
>DASZGP010000321.1:0-6084 GCA_035938695.1 Candidatus Dormiibacterota bacterium
AACCTGACCTGCATCTACGTCTGCGTGGGCCAGAACGCCCAGTTCGTGGCCCGCCTGGCGGCGACCCTGGAGCAGTACGGGGCGCTGGACCACACCATCATCGTGGCCGCCACCAGCTCGGAGTCGGCCGCGCTCTGGTACCTGGCGCCCTTCGCCGGCTGCGCCATGGGCGAGTACTTCCTCGACCAGGGCCAGGAGGCGCTGATCATCTACGACGACCTCAGCAAGCACGCTTGGGCCTACCGCCAGATCAGCCTGCTGCTGCGCCGCCCGCCGGGACGCGAGGCCTACCCCGGCGACGTCTTCTACCTCCACAGCCGGCTCCTGGAGCGGGCCTGCAAGCTGAGCCAGGACAGCGGCGGCGGCTCGATCACCGCGCTGCCGATCATCGAGACCCTGGAGGGCGACGTCTCGGGTTACATCCCGACCAACGTCATCTCCATCACCGACGGCCAGATCTTCGTGGAGTCCGACCTCTTCAACTCCGGCATCCGCCCGGCGGTCAACGCCGGCACCTCGGTGTCCCGGGTCGGCGGCGCGGCGCAGATCAAGGCCATGCGCCAGGTCGCCGGCCAGCTCCGCCTCGACCTGGCCCAGTTCCGCGAGCTGGCGGCCTTCGCCCAGTTCTCCTCCGACCTCGACAAGCAGACCCTGGCCCAGCTGGAGCGCGGCCGCCGCATGACCGAGCTGCTCAAGCAGGACCAGTACCAGCCGCTCCGCGTCGAGCAGCAGGTCAGCATCCTGTTCGCCGGCTCCCGCGGGCTGCTCGACGACGTGCCGGTGGACAAGGTCCGGGCCTTCGAGAAGGGCCTCCACACCCACCTCGCCGCGACCGGCAAGGAGCTCCTGGCCGAGATCGCCCAGAAGAAGGCGCTCGACGACGACCTGGAGAAGCGCCTCACCGACGCGATCAACGACTACAAGCGCGGCAGTGGGCTCGTTCCCGTCAAGTCGGAGGCCGCGGCGTAGTGAACCTGGGCCACACCCCGGCCGGTCGTCCGGCCGGCCTCCTCGTGCTCCCGGCGGGAGCCTGACGTGGCGACCCTTCGCGACCTGCGCCGGCGCATCGCCAGCATCAAGAGCACGCAGAAGATCACCAAGGCCATGGAGCTGGTGGCCGCCGCCAAGATGCGGCGGGCCCAGGCGGCCATGGAGGCCTCGCGCCCCTACAGCGAGGGCATCACCCGGGTGCTGGCCAACCTGGCGTCGAAGAACCTGGAGGCCACCCATCCCTTCCTCCAGCAGCGGGAGGGCCACCCCACGGATCAGGATCCGCGGGGACCCCGGGCACGGCGAAAGGCGCTGATCCTGATCACCGCCGACCGCGGGCTCTGCGGGGGGCTGAACACCAACGCCATCCGCGCCGCCAACCGCTTCATCCGGGCCGAGGCCACACCGCCCAAGCTGGTCACCGTCGGGCGCAAGGGCCGCGACTTCTTCCGGCGCTTCGCCACCCTGTCGTCGGCCAACCGGCTGGACCTGGTGGCCGACGCCAGCATGCTCCCCGACCGGCCCAAGATCGACGAGATCTTGCCCGCCGTGACGGTGGCCATGGACGAGTTCCTGGGCGGCGGAGTGGACGAGGTCTGGATGCTCTACAGCCGCTACGTCAACGCCGCCAGCCAGGTGCCCACGCTGGTCCGGCTGATCCCCCCCGCGATGCCCGCGACGGCCGGCGCCGAGGATCACGGCCCCGAGCCGCTTTACGAGTTCGAGCCCTCCCCCGACGCGGTGCTGGAGCGGCTCCTGCCGCGCTACGTCGAGGCGCTGGTCTACAGCGCGGTGCTGGAGAACCAGGCCAGCTTCCAGGCGGCCCAGATGACCGCCATGCGCTCGGCCAGCGACAACGCCGGCGAGCTGATCAAGGACTTCACCCTGGTGGCCAACAAGCTCCGCCAGGCGGTGATCACCAAGGAGCTGATGGAGATCGTCGGCGGCGCCGAGGCCCTGGCCCAGGCTTCCTAGATTTGCAACAGGATTAGGAGACAGCGATGGCAGCAGCGACTCAGACCGGCAAGGTGACCGGCAGCATCGTCCAGATCATCGGCCCCGTGGTCGACGTCGAGTTCCCCACCGACCAGGTGCCCGAGATCCTCAGCGCCCTGGAGGTCCCCGGCGCCGGGGCCCCCGCGAATCCTGATTCGGGGGGCGGGAGCGCGCCCGAGCGGCTGGTGCTGGAGGTGCAGCAGCACCTCGGCAACAACGTGGTGCGGACCATCGCGATGCAGGCCACCGAGGGCCTGGTGCGCGGCGCCGAGGTGGTCGACACCGGCGCGCCGATCTCCATCCCGGTGGGCAAGCAGACCCTGGGCCGGATGTTCAACGTCGTCGGCGACCCGATCGACGGCAAGCCCGCGCCGACCGGCGGCGAGCGCCGGCCGATCCACAGCCTGGCCCCCTCGGTCGCCGAGCAGAGCACCGATGTCGCGATCCTGGAGACCGGCATCAAGGTCATCGACCTGATCGTGCCCTTCAGCAAGGGCTCCAAGATCGGGCTGTTCGGCGGCGCCGGGGTCGGCAAGACGGTCCTGGTCACCGAGTTCATCAACAACATCGCCACCGAGCACTCCGGCTACTCGGTGTTCGCCGGGGTCGGCGAGCGCACCCGCGAGGGCAACCAGCTCTACCTGGAGATGGAGGAGTCTGGCGTACTCGACAAGGTCGCCATGGTCTTCGGCCAGATGAACGAGCCGCCCGGCGCCCGGGCCAGGGTCGGCCTGACGGGGGTCACCATGGCCGAGGCCCTGCGCGACGAGGGCGGCGCCGACGTGCTGTTCTTCGCCGACAACATCTTCCGCTACACCCTGGCCGGCTCCGAGGTCTCCGCGCTCCTCGGCCGGATGCCCTCGGCGGTCGGCTACCAGCCCACCCTGGCCACCGAGATGGGCGACCTCCAGGAGCGCATCGCGGCCACCAAGCGGGGCTCGATCACCTCGGTCCAGGCGGTCTACGTCCCCGCCGACGACTACACCGACCCGGCGGTGGCGACGGTATTCGCCCACCTCGGCGGCAACGTCAACCTGGACCGCAAGATCTCCGACCTCGGCATCTACCCGGCGGTCGACCCGCTGTCGTCGTTCAGCCGGGCGCTCGACCCGCTGATCGTCGGCGAGGAGCACTACGAGGTGGCCACCGGCGTCCAGCGCGTGCTCCAGAAGTACAAGGAGCTGACCGACATCATCGCCATCCTCGGCCTCGACGAGCTCTCCGAGGAGGACAAGCAGATCGTCGGCCGCGCCCGCCGGATCCAGCGCTTCCTCTCCCAGCCGTTCTTCACCGCGGCCCAGTTCACCGGCAACGCGGGCCAGTACGTCTCGGTCAAGGAGACCATCCGCGGCTTCAAGGAGATCATCGAGGGCCGGCACGACGACCTTCCGGAGCAGGCCTTCTACATGGTCGGCGGCATCGACATGGCGCTGGAGAAGGCGGAGAAGCTCCGCTCGGCGAGCTGAGCGGCTTGAAGCCTGCGATGGGGAGCCGCGCGCATGCCTGACCTCCACCTCTCCGTGCTCACGGCGGAGGGCCGCCTCTACGACGCCGAGGCGGAGTTCGTGGTGCTGCCCGCCGAGGAGGGCGAGCTGGGCATCCTGCCTGAGCACTCGCCGATCGTGGCCCTGCTCAAGCCGGGCGCCCTGCGCGCCACGGTGGGCGGAGAGGTCGAGCTGTTCTTCGTCTCCGGCGGTTTCGTGGACGTGGCCCGCAGCGGGGCCGACACCAGCGTGACCGTCCTCGCCGACACCGGCGAGCGGGCCCACGACATCGACGAGGCCCGCGCCCTCGAGGCCCGCAAGCGGGCCGAGGCGATGCTGGCCCAGACCCTCAGCGCCGAGGAGTACGCGGAGGCGACGGCGCTGCTGGAGCGCTCGGTGGCCCGCGTCCGCGTCGCCGAGCTGGGCCGCGGAACCCGGCGCCGCCGCGAGCGTCCCCTGCCGCCGACCAGCTCGGAGTGACCCCGCGCCGGGCCCGTCCGCAGGCGGCTCGCGGCGCAGGCCGCCGGCCGGTGGCGGCGAGGCCCGGATGACCGGCGCCCTGCGCGTCGAGGGCGGGCTGCCGCTGCGCGGCTCGGTGCGCGTCAGCGGGTCCAAGAACGCCGCGCTGCCGATCCTGGCGGCGACCCTGCTGACCGACCAGCCCTGCCGGATCACCAACGTCCCGGGGCTGGCCGACGTCGAGACGGCGCTGGCCATCCTGCGGGCGGTCGGCGCCGACGTGCGCCGCGAGCCGGCGGCCGCGCCCGGCGCGGGCGATGGCACCGGGCCGGACGGCGGGGCCCCGGCGGTGCGGGTCGAGGCCGGCGGCGCCATCGGCGCCGAGGTGCCGGCGGCCGAGGCGCGCCAGATGCGGGCCTCGATCCTCTTCCTCGGGCCCCTGCTGGCCCGCACCGGCCGGGCGGTGGTGCCCAAGCCGGGTGGCGACGACATCGGCATGCGCCGGATCGACCAGCACCTGGCCGGGCTGGCCGCGCTGGGCGCCGCGATCGAGGAGCGCGACGGCGCGATCATCTGCTCGGCCGGGCGGCTGCGGGGTGCCGACATCCAGCTCGACATGCCGACCGTCACCGGCACCGAGAACCTGCTGATGGCGGCCTGCCTGGCCGAGGGCCGCACCACCATCCTCAACGCCGCCCGCGAGCCCCACGTCCAGGACTTGGCCCGGGCCCTGGGCGGGATGGGCGCCAGGATCGAGGGCGCCGGCACCGACCGGATCGAGATCGAGGGTGTCGACCGCCTCGGCGGCCTGGCCCACCGGGTGGTGCCGGACTACCTGGAGGCCGGCACCTACGCCATCGCCGTCGCCGCCACCGGGGGCGAGGTGAGGCTGGAGGACGCCCCGGTCCAGGACCTCCAGCCGCTGCTGGTCAAGCTGCGCAAGGCCGGCGTGGAGATCGTCGTGGCGGGCGACGCCCTGACCGTGGGGCGCGCCGGCCCGCTCCGCCCCGTGGACCTGATCACCTGGACCCACCCCGGCTTTGCCACCGATCTCCAGCCCCAGTACACCGCGCTGATGACCCAGGCCGAGGGCGAGACCGTGGTCCAGGAGTTCCTCTTCGAGGACCGCTTCAACTACGTCGACCAGCTGATCGCCCTGGGGGCCCGGATCGAGCCGCTGGTGGCCCACGGCCGCGGGGTCCGGGTCCACGGCCCCTCGCGGCTGGCAGGGACCCGCCTGGCCATCCCCGACATCCGGGCCGGCGCGGCCATCGTGATCGCCGCGCTCTGCGCCGACGGGGTCTCCGAGATCGAGGGTGTGGGCCGGCTCGACCGGGGCTACGAATCGCTCCCAGGTAAGCTTGCCGGGCTGGGGGCCCGGCTCATCCAAGTCAACTCGGGGAACTGAAGCTTGCTGTCCAAGAAGATCGGTATCGACCTCGGCACGTCGACCGTGCTGGTCTACGTCAAGGGCGAGGGTATCGTCCTCAACGAGCCCAGTGTGGTGGCCACCAACGAGAAGGGCGACCGCATCGTGGCCGTGGGCCGCGAGGCCGCCGAGATGCTGGGGCGCACCCCGGGCACCATCCACGCCATCCGTCCGATGCGTGAGGGGGTGATCGCCGACTACGTCGTCACCGAGGGCATGCTGCACCACTTCATCGCCCGGGTCTGCGGCCGCCAGCGCATCTTCAAGCCCGACATCATGATCTGCGTCCCCTCGGGGGTCACCGGGGTCGAGCGCCGCGCCGTGCTGGAGGCCACCATGCAGGCCGGCGCCAAGACCGCCTACCTGATCGAGGAGCCCCTGGCCGCCGCGATCGGGGCCAACCTGCCGATCTCCACCCCCACCGGCAACATGATCTGCGATATCGGCGGCGGCACCAGCGAGATCGCCGTCATCTCGCTCTCCGGGATGGTCGTGGCCAACTCCGTGCGGGTCGGCGGCAACAAGCTCGACGAGGCCATCGTGGCCCACATCAAGAAGCGCCACAACCTGATGATCGGCGACCGCACCGCCGAGGAGATCAAGGTCCAGATCGGCTCCGCGATGCCGCTGGCCGAGGAGCTGACGATGTCCGTCCGCGGCCGCGACATGGTCGCCGGGCTGCCCAAGAACGTCACCATCACCTCGACCGAGATCACCGAGGCCGTC
>DASZGP010000322.1:0-7261 GCA_035938695.1 Candidatus Dormiibacterota bacterium
GGCCGTACCAGCTGCAGGCGGCGATCACCGCGGTCCACGCCGGGTCGCCGTCGTGGGAGGCCACCGACTGGCCCCAGGTGCTGGGTCTCTACGACGCGCTGCTGGGGATGCAGGACTCGCCGGTGGTGCGCCTCAACCGGGCTATCGCGCTGCGCCACGTGAGTGGAGCTTCGGCCGCGCTGGGAGCCCTGGAGAACCTCGCCCGCCCCCTCGACGGCTACCACCTCTACCACGCCACCCGGGCCGAGCTGCTGGCCGACCTGGGCCGGGCCGGCGCCGCCCGCGAGGCTCGCCTGCGGGCCCTGGAGCTGACGGCCAACCCCGCTGAGCGGGCGCTGATCTCGCGCCGGCTCGCGGAGGGTTGACCAGGGTCAGCGGTCCTGGGCGTCCAGGACGTCGGCCATGCCGCGGAGGCGGCAGGCCAGGCGGACGCGCAGGCTTGGCAGGCGGTGCGCGCGGGCGTGCCACAGCTCGCGCTGCTTCTCGCGTGCAATAAGGGTCATGAGATCGGGGTTGGTGATCATTGGTCGGCCTCCTGTCGAGGGCCCGAGGGATGGGGGCTCCGACACCAATAATAGCTTATAATAGTGTCGATGGCAACAGCTGACCCGACTTCGGACCCCGCGGCCCGATGACCGTTCCCCGCCGCTACGGCGTCGACGACTGCGTGCCGGAGCCGCTGATCATGCTCTACGACTTCCTCAACAGCCTCGACGAGCGCACCGACGGCACCCACCAGCCGGTGGACACCATGGCCAGCCCGGTCGACCTGCGCGACTTCCTCGTCGACGTCGGCCTCCTGCCGGCCTCGGCAAGCGCCACCGCCGCCGACCTCGAGGTGGCTCGGGAGTTGCGCGCCGGGCTGCGCGCGGCGACCCGCAACAACGCCCCCGCGCTGCACGGACACGCCGCTCCCGGCGAGGGCGCCGCCGGCCCCCACGACGCCGGCGAACTGACCGGACTCTTCGCCCGCTTCAACCTGCGCGTGGTGGTCGGCGCCGACGGCGCCCTGGCCCTCGACGCCACCGAGCCCGGCGTCCGCGGCGCCCTCGGCCGCATCCTGGCCCAGGCCGCCGCCGCCGCCGCCCGCGGCGAGTGGCGGCGCCTCAAGACCTGCTCCGCCGACGATTGCCGCTGGGTCTTCTACGACGCCTCCAAGCCCCGCACCGCGCGCTGGTGCGACAGCGCCACCTGCGGCAACCGGCACAAGACCCGGGCCTACCGCCAGCGCCTCAAGGGGCGCGCCGGCGTTCCCATCGAGGGCCGACCGGAACCCCCGCCGCCTGGGATACAGTAGCGGCCTCGCCCAGCTCCCAGGAGGACCAAGGACATGCCCCGACCCAGCCATTTCGAGATCCCCGTCGACGATCCCGGCCGCGCCGAGAAGTTCTACAGCGAGGTCTTCGGCTGGAGCTTCCAGAGCTACGAAGGCGCGCCCAGCTACTACGGCATGGCCACCACCGGGCCCGACGCCGAGACCGGTATCAACGGCGCCCTCTTCCAGCGCGGCCAGACCACGGTGACCACCCTGACGATGAGCGTCGACTCGATCGAGGACTCTCTCGCCAAGATCGTCGAGAAGGGCGGCAAGGTGCTCCAGGCCAAGACGCCGATCCCCACCATGGGCTGGTACGCGACCTGCGAGGACACCGAGGGCAACCAGTTCGGCCTCTTCACCCAGGACCCGGGCGCGGCCTAGCCCCGACGGCCGGCCGGCGGGTCAGCCCCCGCTGGCCACCGCGCGCTCCAGGAGCAGCGCGCTCTCGGTCTCGTTGCGCGTCAGCCCGGCGGCGCGCTCGAACTCGGCCCGCGCCTCCTGGGCGCGGCCGAGCTTGGCCAGCAGGTCGCCGCGCACGGTGGGGAGCAGGTGGTAGCCCTCCAGCGCCGGCTCCGAGCGCAGGCGGTCGACCACCTCCAGCCCGGCCTCGGGGCCGAAGGCCATGGCCACCGCGACGGCGCGGTTCAGGTCCACGATCGGCGACGGCGCCAGCGCGGCGAGCGCGTCGTAGAGGGCGGCGATGCGCTGCCAGTCGGTCGCCTCGGCCGTTGCCGCCCGCGCGTGGCATGCGGCGATGGCGGCCTGCAGCGCGTAGGGGCCGAGCGCGCCGCCCAGCTCCTCGGCGCGCCGCAGCGCCGCCCGGCCGCGGCCGATCAGGAGCCGGTCCCAGCGGCCGCGGTCCTGGTCCAGCAGCAGCACCGGCTCCCGCGACGGCCCGACCCGGGCGCGCAGGCGGGAGGCCTGGATCTCCATCAGCGCCACCAGGCCGTGGACCTCGGGCTCGCCGGGGGCCAGCTCGGCCAGCACCCGGCCGAGGCGGAGCGCGTCCGCGCAGAGCGCCGGCCGGACCCAGTCCTCCCCGGCCGTCGCCGCGTAGCCCTCGTTGAAGATCAGGTAGACGACTTCCAGGACCGAGGCCAGGCGGGCGGCCAGCTCCGGTCCGGAGGGCACCTCGAAGGGCACCCGGGCCTCGGTCAGGGTCCGCTTGGCGCGCACGATCCGCTGGGCCACGGTGGCCACCGGGACCAGGAAGGCGCGAGCGATCTCCTCGGTGGTCAGACCGCCGAGCAGGCGCAGGGTCAGCGCCACCCGGGCCTCCGGCGAGAGCACCGGGTGGCAGGCGGTGAAGACCAGCCGGAGCAGGTCGTCGCCGATGTCCGCCTCGATCAGGGCCTCGAAGTCCGGGGCGGTGGCCTCCTCGGCCTCCAGCTCGCGGGCCAGCTGCTCGTGCTTCTGCTCCAGCCGCTGGCGGCGGCGGATCAGGTCGATGGCCCGATGCTTGGCGGTGCCCATCAGCCAGGCCCCCGGCCGCTCCGGGACCCCGGACGCCGGCCACTGTTCCAGCGCCGCCACGAAGGCGTCCTGGGCCAGGTCCTCGGCCAAGCCCACGTCCCCGACCCGGTGGGCGAGGCGCGCGATGAGCCTGGGCGACTCGATCCGCCAGATCGCCTCGATCGTGCGGCGCGGGTCGGTGCTCATCGCGGCCTCGACGCCGGCTATCGCCGCGCCGCCACCTGGGCCCGCATCCGCTCCTCCTGCTCCTTGAGCTCGGGGGTCAGCGCGTCTCCGAACTCCTCCGACTCGAAGACCTGGCGGATCTCGATCTCCGCGCCGCCGCCGAAGGGCGCGCGCTTGACCCACTCGATGGCCTCCTCCAGGGACCTGACGTCGAAGATCCAGTAGCCGGCGAGCAGCTCCTTGGTCTCGGCGAAGGGGCCGTCGACGACCGTCGGCTGGCTGCCCGAGAAGCGGACGCGGACGCCCTTGGAGCTGGGGTGGAGCCCGTCGGCGGCCAGCATCACGCCGGCCTTGACCAGCTCCTCGTTGTAGCGGGTCATGTCGGTGAGGATCTGCTGGTCGGGCAGAACGCCCGCCTCGCTCTCCGGGTTGGCCTTGACCAGGACCATGAATCGCATCGTCGTGCCTCCTTGTCTCATGTCCGGCTGCAACCGGCTCTGTCCCTTCATCGAACGGGGCGCGGCGAAATCGACACGCTTCTCCAACCAGCTTAGCCGGCCGCGCCGGGGCGGCTCGCCCAGGGGGGTCGCGCCTGTAACGCTTCGAGGTTCACTGACGCCTACTCCCGTGGCCCCGAATGGGCCAGCCATGGAGGAGCAGACATCGACATCCTGGTGGCGGAGGACAACGAGCTCAACTTCGAGCTGATCAACGACCTGCTCGAGCTCGACGGGCACCGTGTGACCTGGGCCCGCGACGGCGGCGAGGCGCTGCGGCTGGCGCGGAGCCAGGCGCCGCCCCTGCTGCTGCTCGACCTCCACCTGCCCGTCACCTCGGGCCGGGAGGTCCTGCGCAGCCTGCGCGCCGAGCCCGGCGCCGGGGCGATGAAGATCATGGTCCTCAGCGCGGACGCGATGGTCGGCACCCGGGACGAGGTGCTGGCCGCCGGCGCCGACGCCTACCTGGCCAAGCCCTTCGACCTGCGGGCCTTCCGCGACCTCGTGCGCGAGCTGCTGGGGCCATGAGCCGCCTGTCGCTCCGCTCCCAGTCGGCGCTGCTGCTGGCGGCCGTGCTGGTGGTGGTGAGCGTGATCTTCGCGGCGCTCGGCCGGCTGGGCCAGGCGACGGCCGACCTGAGCTCCTCGGCGGTGCTGATCCAGGCCTTCGACAACGCCAATCACGACTTCGACGAGGGCATGCTGGTCCAGGAGACCGGGGTGCGCGGGTACGCGCTGACCGCCGACAAGGCCTATCTCCAGCCTTATCACGACGGCCGGACGCTCACCGCCGGCGCCCTCAAGACCCTCGACGCCTCGGTGCGCCCCGGCGCCGGTGCCCTGCTCACCGCCGAGGTGGCCGCGGCCCGGGCCTGGCAGGGCTGGGCCGCCTCCCGGATCGCCTACGTCGCCGCCGACGGCGCCGGCGGGACGGCCGCCGACGTCGAGGGCAAGCGGCTCTTCGACGCCTACCGGAACGGTGAATCCGCCCTCGACAGATCGGACCTGAACGCCAGCCGGTCCACGTCCGCCACCCTCGCCGACCGGCTCCGGCAGCAGCAGTCGGTACGGGGTATCGGCTGGCTGGTGGTGGTCCTGGTCCTGGTCTTCCTGTCGGCGCTGATCTTCCGGTCCATCCTGCGTCCGCTGGAGCGGCAGGCGCGCTTCGTGACGGCGCTCGGCGAGGACGGGACGGCGGCGGTCCCCGGCCTCGGCCGCCACGACGAGGTGGGCCGCCTGGCCACCGCGCTGGCCGCGCTGCAGCGCAACGTCCACGAGCGGCGCCGGCTCACCGAGGTCACCATGAACCTGAGCGGCCAGGCCGAGCTGAGCGAGGTCCTCGATCGGGGCCTGAGCCAGATGATCGACCTGCTCGATGCCGAGGAGGCGATCTGCACCGTGGTGACGGACGCCGGCCGGCGGATCGCGGGCTCCTATCGTGGGCTCTTCGAGCCCGGCGAGCTGGTCACCGAGCGGACCGCCGGCGACGACGCCCTCACCGAACAGAGGACGATCGTCATCGGGGCCAGCCAGATGCCCCCCGGGCTGCTGCGGGAGCGGGTGGTGAGCGCCGGCTACCAGTCGGTGATCGTCCTGCCCCTGCTCAGCGGCGGCGAGCCCGTCGGAACCGTGGCCTGCCTGCGCCGGTTGGGCCGCCCGGCCTTCGACGTGGCGGACGCCGCCCGGGCCGAGGTGATCGTGCCCTTCATCGCCGCCGGCGTCAAGGTGGCCTCACTGATCGCCGAGCTGCGCGAGGCCAACCTGGTCAAGTCGCGCTTCCTGGCCAACATGAGCCACGAGCTGCGCACCCCGCTGAACGCCATCCTGGGCTTCTCCCAGGTCCTCACCGCCGCCGACTTCGGCCCGCTCAACGAGCGCCAGCAGCGCTACGTCGGGCACATCGAGAACAGCGGGCGGCGGCTGCTCGACCTGATCAACGACATCCTCGACCTGGCCAAGGTCGAGGCGGGCCTGATGGAGGTCCATCCCGAGACCATCGAGCTGGCGCCGGTGCTGCTGGAGTCGCGCAGCGAGATCGAGCGCCAGGTCCAGGCCAAGGGTCTCAGCCTGACCTACGACCTGGCCCCCGGGCTCTGGGTCCACGCCGAGGCCCGGCGGCTCCAGCAGGTGGTCCTCAACCTGCTCTCCAACGCGATCAAGTTCACACCCGAGGGCGGGACCATCACCGTGACCTCGACCCGCGTCGCCGGCGACCGGGTCGAGGTGACCGTCGCCGACACGGGGTTGGGGATCGCCGCCGAGGACCTGGAGCGGATCTTCGACGAGTTCGCCCAGGTCGACAGCGACGCGCTGCGGGAGCAGAGGGGGACGGGGCTGGGACTGTCGCTGAGCCGCCGCCTGGCGGAGCTGATGGACGGCAGCCTGACCGTCACCAGCGTGCCCGGTGAGGGCAGCCGCTTCACCCTCGGGCTGCGCTCGGAGTCGGCGGCGGCGCCGCCGGCCGGCGGCGTGCTGGTGCTGGTGGTCGAGGACGAGGCGCCCAACCGCGATTTCCTCTCGGTGGTCCTGGAGGACGCCGGCTACCGCACCGTCTCGGTCGACAGCGTCGACCGGGCGGTCCGGGCCGTGCGCCGCGAGCCGCCCGCCGCGGTGCTCCTCGACATCCTGCTCCCGGACCAGAACGGATGGTCCCTGGTCGACCAGCTCAAGGGCGACCCCGCCACCAGCCACATCCCGATCGTGGTGGTGACCGCCATTGACGCCCCCACGCCCGAGCACGCCGGGCACCTCGCGGCATTCTTCACCAAGCCGGTCGAGCGGGAGGCCCTGCTCCAGGCGCTGGGTGACGCCCTGGCCGGCCCGCCGCCCCCGCCGTGAGCGACGGGCACGCCCGCCAGCTGGTGCTGGTGGTCGACGACGAGGAGCTCAACACCTCCCTGCTGGAGGCCTACCTGGCGCCGCTCGACTGCGACGTGGAGATCAGGCGCGACGGCGCCGCCGCGCTGCTGGCGATCCGCGACCGGCCTCCCGACCTGGTCCTGACCGACGCGGTGATGCCGGTGATGGACGGCTTCGAGCTCTGCCGCCAGATCCGCGCCCAGACCGGCCTCAGGCTGCTGCCGGTGGTCATGGTGACCGCCCTGAACCAGGTCGGGGACCGGGTCCGGGCGCTGGAGGTCGGCGCCGACGACTTCCTGGCCAAGCCCGTCGACCGCATCGAGGTGCAGGCCCGGGTCCGGTCCCTGCTGCGGCTGAAACGGGTCTACGACGAGCTGGAGGACACCGAGACCGTGATCTTCGCCCTGGCCCAGGCGGTGGAGGCCAAGGACAGCTACACCGAGGCCCACACCGAGCGCGTCGCCGACCGCGCCCGCCGCCTCGGGACGGCGGCCGGCCTGGCCGGGCGGGAGCTGGTCGACCTCTACCGCGGCGGCATGATCCACGACATCGGCAAGATCGGCATCCCCGACGTGATCCTGCTCAAGCCGGGGCCTCTGGACGCCGAGGAGACGGCGATCATGCGCCGGCATCCGGTGATCGGGGAGCAGATCGCCCGACCCCTGCGCTCCGCCGCCAACCTGCTGGCGATCATCCGCCACCACCACGAGAACTGGGACGGCACCGGCTACCCCGACGGCCTCAGCGGCCAGGCCATCCCCCTGATGGCCCGGATCACCTCGATCTCCGACGCCTACGACGCCATGACCAGCGACCGTCCCTACCGCCGGGGCATGTCCCCCGAAGCCGCCGCCGCCATCCTGGCCGCCGGCGCCGGCTCCCAGTGGGACCCCGAGCTGGTCCCCCTCTTCCTGGAGCAGCGCTCCGGAAGCTGAGGCCGAGGCCTCCAG
>DASZGP010000323.1:0-10041 GCA_035938695.1 Candidatus Dormiibacterota bacterium
GACGTGGCCCTCGGTGAGGCGGTGGTCGGGCGAGGTGAAGACCTCCTCGGTGGGCAGGTTGGGCAGGAACTCCAGCCCGGCGCGGGTGGACATCGAGGCCGAGCTCCAGCGCACCGTGGGCAGCAGACCGACGCGGAGGTCGGTGCCGGGGCCGGTGAAGCGGACCGCGGCGAAGCCGCGGCGGTTGAGGCTGTCGGCGCGCTGGCGCAGGCGGGCCTGGTGCTCCCGCCAGGCGGCCACCGGGTCGGGCTCGTCGAGCCGGGAGACCTTGGCGACGTCGTTCCAGAGGCGGTCGACGTCGGCCTCGCCGTAGATCGCGCTGGCCCAGCCGGGGTTGGGGCAGGCGACGATGCACCAGTTGACCAGCTGCTCCGAGGACAGCCGCAGGGTGGCCTGGCGGAGGCGGCTCATGCGGGCTTTGCCGACCCGCGCGCCGTCGAGGCCGGCGAGGACGTCGGGCTCGGCCTCGCCGCGCACCCGCAGGAGGGCGCCCCCGGTCTCGCCGATGTGCTCGACCCGCTGCACCAGCCACTCCGGGCTGTGGTCCAGGGCCGTCTCCGGGCCCAGCTCGACCAGGGCGCGCCGGACCCGGGCGTCCTCGTAGTAGACGTCGACATAGGCGGCGCCGGCGGAGTAGGCGGCCCGGGCCAGGGCGCGGACCAGCGGCGCGTGCTCGTGGCCGGCGGTGATCAGCAGCTCCTGGCCGGGCTGGAGGTTGAGGCCGACCTCCACCGCCAGGCGGGCGTAGCCGCTGACGCGGGAGTCTTCCTCGGTGATCGGCTTGGCGGTGGTCAGCATCATTGGCCCTCCAAGGCGTGGGCGGCGGCGACGAAGCCGTCGCGCAGCTCCTGGTATCTGGCGGCGACCTCGGGTCGCGTCAGCCCGATGATCTGCGCCGCCAGGTAGGCGGCATTCTTGGCCCCGGCCTCCCCGATGGCGACGGTGGCGACGGGGATCCCCGGCGGCATCTGCGAGGTGGAGAGCAGGGAGTCGATGCCGTTGAGCGCGCCGGAGGCCAGCGGCACCCCGATCACCGGCAGGGTGGAGTGGGCGGCCAGCGCCCCGGCCAGGTGGGCCGCCATCCCGGCGCCGCCGATCAGCACCTTGATGCCGCGCTCACGGGCCCCCCCGGCCCAGGCCGCGGTCAGCGCCGGCGTCCGGTGAGCCGAGAGCACCCTGACCTCCGACTCGATGCCCATTTCGGCCAGGGTCTCGACGCATTTCTGGATGACCGGCAGATCCGACCTGCTGCCGACGGCGATGCCTACCTCGACCACGATTTTCAGCCCTCTGACGCGGCCAGGCCGCGGCGGTAATTCAAGGCTCCAGCGCCGCGATGTCGCGGCGGTGGAAAGAACCCTCGAAAGATACCCTGGCGGCATTGCGCTGGGCGACCTCGCGGGCCTCGGCGACCGTCTCCCCGGGGGCCACCAGGGTGAGCACCCGCCCGCCGCTGGTGTAGTACGCGCCGGACTCGTAGCGGGTGCCGGCGTGGAACGGCAGCACCCCGGGGTCGAGGCTGACCAGCCCCCCGATCGGCTTGCCGGTCTCGTACTTCCCGGGGTAGCCGCCGGACGCCAGCACCACCCCGACCCGCGGGCGGGGGTCCCAGTCGAGGCTCCAGGCGCCCAGCCCCTCCCGGGATCCCCGGCGACCGTGGTCGCCGGGGTGGTTCCTGATGCAGGCCAGCATCAGGTTGACCAGGTCGGTGCGCAGGCGCGGCAGCACGACCTGGGCCTCGGGGTCGCCGAAGCGGGCGTTGTACTCCACCACCTTCGGACCATCGGCCGTCAGCATGACCTGGACGTAGAGGCAGCCGCGATACGGCGTGCCGCGGCGGGCGAGCTCGGCCAGCAGCGGCTCGGCGCACTCCCGCACGATCCGGGCGACGGTCTCCGGGCCGGCGTCCGAGGGCGGGCTGCAGGCGCCCATGCCGCCGGTGTTGGGACCGGTGTCGCCCTCGCCGGCCCGCTTGTAGTCACGCGCCGGCGCCAGGGGCACCGCGATGGTCCCGTCGCAGAGACACATCAGGCTCAGCTCGGGGCCGCTCAGCCGCTCCTCCAGCAGCACCCGGGTGCCGGCCTCGCCGAAGGCCCGCTCCACCATCATCCGGTCGACGGCGGCCAGGGTCGCGTCGGCGTCGTCGCAGACCAGCACCCCCTTGCCCAGGGCCAGCCCGTCGGCCTTGACCACCAGGCCGGTGCCCTGGGCGCGCGCGTAATCGCGGGCGGCCGCGGCATCGGCGAAGACCTCGGCGTGCCCGGTGGGCACCCCGGCGGCGGCCATCAGCTCCTTGGCGAAGGCCTTGCTGGACTCCACCCGCCCGGCGGCGGCGGTGGGCCCGAAGACCTGCTTGCCCGCCGCCTCCAGCGCGTCGGCGACGCCGGCCGCGACCACGTCGTCGGGGCCGATCACGGTCAGGTCGATCTCCAGCTCGCCGACCGCCCGGAGCACCGCGGCGGGGTCCTTGGGGTCCAGCCTGACGCTGGCGTTGAGCGCCGCCGTGGCGCCGTTGCCGGGCGCGGCGTAGACCATCGTCACCTCGGGCGACTGCAGGCAGCTCCAGAACAGCGCGTGCTCCCGCGCGCCCGCGCCCAGGACCAAGACTCTCACCGGGCCAAGCCTACCGGCGCGAGAGGGCTGCCCCGTCCGCGCCGGTGGGCTTCAGCCGGGGCTCAGGGCCTGGTGGTGGTCAGCACCAGGCACACCGGCCCGGAGTTGATGACGCACGGCTGGAACAGCGTGGGGACCTGGCAGCCGAACGTCGGGCGGCAGGTCTCCGAGACCGGCGGCAGGCCGCCGGCGGCGCCGTCGAGCTGACTCGGGGTCAGCTCGCGGATGGTCTCGGGGCGCAGGCTCAGGCGCGGGGAACGATGGCTCATGGGTTTCTCCTTCCAAATGACCCTTGATCCCTGACCCGGGCGGAGGGCGGGGCCCTCTCCCGGACTGTCGCGGGAAACGCTAGCCAGTCGGACCCGGCGCGGTCAAGCGCCGAGGTCGCCGCTTGACCCGGGAGTGCCCGCGCCCTAGCATCCGAAGCGACGCGGCTTGGGAAGGGAGCCCGCATCGGGTTCGTGGGCCGCGACGAGAGAGACGGCAATGAAGCGGATCATCTTCGCCGGCATGGCGCTGGCCGCGGTGCTCGGCCCGGTCTCGGCGGGCGCCGCCGCGACCCCGACGGCTTACGTCTGCGCCCAGTTCCAGGACCCCACCGTCAACCACGTCTGGCAGACCATCTGCTACGCCCCCTGCGCCAAGCGCGCCTGCACCTAGCCGGCACGAGGTGAGAGGCTTCCCGGACCGGTCGGTCCCGGGGAGCCCCTCCGCCTCAGGCGGTCAGACCCAGGGCGGCCGGCCGAAGCAGCAATCGAGGTCACAACCGATTGACCCGCCCCGCCGCCGGCCATAGAGTTGCGGGGCTGCCCGGCTCCGCCGGCAGGATGGGAAGGATCGACTCAGGGAGGTTCACAATGTCCAAGCGCTCCGGCCTGCGGCTCAGCCGCGAAACCGTCCGCAACCTCGACGCCACCGAGCTGGGCTCAGCGGCGGGAGGCGTCAGCATCACCTGCTTCGCCGGGTGCACCCTGCCCACCGTGGTCATCGTGAGCATTCAGGTCACGACCCATGCCACGGACCACAGCAACGCGGACTGCGCCTACACCAAGCACTGCTAGCCGGCCCGGGCCTCGCGTCCTGACGGCGCGGGGCCCCCGTCCCCCCGCTCGCCTCTACCTGCGGCAGCGGATCTCCTCCGGCCGCGGCACCGCGGTCGGCGAGGCGATGTGGTGCGTGCCGCACTTCGGCAGCGAGAGCGACTGCACGTAGAGCACGGCCATGGTGCCGAAGACCAGCGCGACCAGCAGCGCCAGCACGGCCAGCTGCCAGGGGCGGTCCACGCCGCGCGGCCGGGAGGCGCCGGCCAGGGTCACCGCCACGCCCCGCGCGGGCCGGGGGGCGTCATTCCCATTCGATCGTCGACGGCGGCTTCTGGGAGATGTCGTAGACCACCCGGTTGACCCCCGTGACCTCGTTGACGATCCGCGAGGAGATGCTGCCGAGCACGTCGTAGGGCAGCTTGGCCCAGTCGGCGGTCATCCCGTCGTCGCTGGTGACCACGCGGATGGCGACCACGTTGGCGTAGGTCCGCCCGTCGCCCATCACGCCGACCGAGCGCATCGGGGTGAGGATCGCGAAGCTCTGCCAGACCTGGCGGTAGAGGCCGCTCTTCTTGATCTCGTCGATGACCACCCAGTCGGCCTCGCGGAGGGTGTCGAGTCGCTCGCGGGTGACCTCGCCGATGACCCTGATGGCCAGTCCGGGGCCGGGAAAGGGCTGGCGGAAGACCATGTCCTCGGGCAGCCCCAGGGCCAGGCCGACCTGCCGGACCTCGTCCTTGAACAGGTAGCGCAGCGGCTCCACCAGCTTGAACTGGAGGTCCTCCGGCAGCCCGCCGACGTTGTGGTGGCTCTTGATCTTGTGGGCGTTGTGGGTGTCGTGGGAGGTCGACTCGATGACGTCGGGGTACAGCGTGCCCTGGGCCAGGAAGCGCACCTCGCCGTCGCCGGCAGCCCCGGACGTGGCCATCTCGCGCGCCTTCTCGGCGAAGACGTTGATGAACTCGCGGCCGATGATCTTGCGCTTCTGCTCGGGCTCCTCGACGCCGCCCAGCGCGCCCAGGAAGCGGTCGGTGGCGTCGACGTAGCGGATGTCGATGTTCAGCCCCCGGCCCATGACGTCCATCACCCGCTCCCCCTCCTGGAGGCGGAGCAGGCCGTTGTTGACGAAGACGCAGGTCAGCTGGTCGCCGATGGCCCGGTGCACAAGCGTCGCCGCCACCGCGGAGTCGACGCCGCCGCTGAGGGCGCAGATCACCCGGGCGTCGCCGACCTGCTCCCGGATGTGGGCCACCGCCTGCTCGATGAAGCTCTGCGGCTCCCAGTTGCCGGAGCAGCCGCAGACCTCGTAGAGGAAGTTCTTGATGATCTCCTTGCCCAGCGGGGTGTGGACCACCTCGGGGTGGAACTGGATGCCGATCCGCCCCCGCGCGTCGCCGATGGCGGCGATCGGCGAGTTGCCGGAGTGGGCCAGGATCTCGAAGCCGGGCGGCGCCGCGGTGATCCGATCGCCGTGGCTCATCCAGACCGGCATCTCGTCGGGCATCCGGCCGAAGATGCTGGCCTTGTCGTCGACCACCACCGAGGCCAGGCCGTACTCCCGCTTGGCGGCGGGCTCGACGCGGCCGCCGAGCGCCTGGGCCAGCAGCTGCATCCCGTAGCAGATGCCGAAGACCGGGACGCCGAGGTCGTAGATCGCGGGGTCGGGGTGGGGCGCGTCCGCGGCGTAGACCGACGCCGGGCCGCCGCTGAGGATCAGCCCGCGCGGGTTGTGCTCGCGGATGCGCTCGATCGGCGTCTGGCCGGGGATCAGCTCGCAGTAGACCTTGGCCTCGCGGACCCGGCGGGCGATGAGCTGGCTGAACTGGCTGCCGAAGTCCAGCACCAGCACGGTCTCCGGCGCGGTCGGCCTGGCGTCGGGAGCGGGGACCTCCGGGGCGATCGCGCCCGGCTCCTCGGTCCGCTCGACCAGCGGGATGGAGAGGGGCTTGGTGGGCGAGTCGACCGCGCCGCGTGGCATCAGACCGCCTCGCCGGACATCGCTCAGCCCCGGGCGCCCATGCCCACGCGCTGCGCGGTCTGGGCCTGCTTGCCCTCGCTGACGATCGCCGGCGCGATCACCATCTCGACCTGCTGGAAGTCGCGGACGTCGCGGGCCCCGCAGACGCCCATGCAGGAGCGGATCGCGCCGCTCAGGTTCTGGGTGCCGTCGTCGACGTGGGCCGGGCCGACCAGGACCTCGGCCAGGGTGGCCTTGGTGCCCACCTTGATGCGGGTGCCGCGGGGCAGGTTGGGGTCGGGCGTGGCCATGCCCCAGTGGAAGCCGTGGCCGGCGGCCTCGGCGGTGGCGGCGAAGATGCTGCCGATCATCACCGCGTCGGCGCCCGAGGCGAAGGCCTTGCAGACGTCGCCGCCGATGCGCATCCCGCCGTCGGTGATGACCGGGACGTAGCGGCCGGTGCGGCGGTGGTGGTCGTCGCGGGCGGCGGCCACGTCGCTGGTGGCGGTGACCTGGGGCACGCCGACCCCGAGCACGCCGCGCGTGGTGCAGGCGGCGCCCGGCCCGACGCCGACCAGGATGCCGGCGATGCCCTCCTCCATAAGCTCCAGCGCGGTGTCGTAGTCGACGCAGTTGCCGACCACGATCGGTACCGGGGTCTGTTCGCAGAGCTCGCGGAAGGAGAGCTGCTTGTAGGCCTTGCTGATGTGCCGGGCGGTCAGCACGGTGCCCTGGACGAAGATGACGTCGGCGCCCGCCGCGGCGATCAGCCCGGCCCGCTGCTGGGCCTTCTGGGGGATGGTGGAGACCGCCGCCAGCACGCCGCCAGCCTTGATCTCCTGGATCCGCCGGGTGATCAGCTCGTCCTTGACCGGCTCGCGGTAGACCCGCTGGATCAGGGTGTTGATCTCCTCCGGGGAGGCGTCGGCGATGGCCTGGAGCACCGGCGCCGGGTCCTCGTAGCGGGTCTGGACGCCGTCCAGGTTGAGCACCGCCAGCCCGCCCAGCCGGCCCATGGCGATGGCGAAGCTGACGTCGACGGTGCCATCCATGGCCGAGGCCAGGATCGGGATCGGGAGGGTGAGCCCGCCGATCTGGGTGGAGATGTCGATCTCCTCGGGGTTGATGGTCACCCGGCCGGGGACCAGGGCCACCTCGTCGAAGCCGTAGGCCCGCCGGGCCCGCTTGCCGCGGCCGATCGGGAGGGAGTCGCCGCCCGTCTCCGTCGCGGGCTCGGCGCGCCTCACGGTGGGGGTGGGGGCCGGAGCCTGCTTCACCTCAGTGTCAATCGCCATACGTCACTTCCCATCGGTGAAAACACCTCTGAATACAAAAGCACCCCGCGATGACTCGCGGGGCACCCGGGCGCACATCCCCCCGGCACCGTCTGCCGGTAAGCTCCTCATTCGCTGGTGAGGGGTGGTGATGGACGCCTCCTGCACCGAATACCACGGTTGGGTTTCCGGCGATTCTACCACCCAACATCTGGTGGTCAGCGCTCACCGACGCCCGGGCTGGCCTAGTATCGAGCGGTGACGCTTTTCGGCACCGCGGCCCGGGTCACTCAGCCGGAGGGGGACGACGCCCTGGCCTTCCTCTCCCGCGACCGCGCCTGGGCGACCTACCCCCTGAGCTACCTCGAGCCGGGCTCGGGCCAGTCCGTCCACACCTGGACCTGCGAGCGCGACGGCCGCGCCGAGAGCCTGGTCGCGGTGATCCAGCTGCCCCGCCTGCTCAGCGTCTTCGCCATGGGCGAAGCGGCGGGCATCGGCACCATCCTGGCCGAGATGCGCCCCCAGCCCGGCGCCGGCGTTTTCAGCGTCCGCGAGGAGGTCCTGGGGACCCTGGAGCGCCACCTCCACGTCACCACCTCCTACCGGATGGTGCGGATGGCGCTGCGCCGGGGCCAGCTGCGCCAGCGCCGCACCGCCAGCGCCGTCCGCCTGGGCATGGACGGCCTGGAGGACGCCCGCCGCCTCTACGGCATGTGGACCGACCTCAACCAGCTCCCCGCCCAGCTCACCGGCGGGGTCTACTTCGGGGTCTACGACGGCGCCGAGCTGGTCGCCATCGCCGGCACCCACTGCCTCTCCCGGACCCACCGGACCGGGGTCATCGGCAACGTCCTGACCCACGCCTCGCACCGCGGCCAGGGGCTGGCGTCGACGACCACCTCAGCGGTCGCGGAGGAGCTCTTCCGGATGGGCTGCGAGGACGTCGTGCTCAACGTCCGCAGCGGCAACGACGCGGCCTGGCGCTGCTACCAGCGGCTGGGCTTCGTGTCCCACTGCGGTTTCGTGGAGGGCGTCTTCCACTCCCGCAAGTAGCCACCAGGCGGGCCGTTTCCCGGCCGCCGCGCTAGCTGGCGTCCAGGGTGAATCGGACCCCGGGACCCATGGCGCCGGTGTCGGAGCTCCCATCCGACACGATCACGTAGCCCCAACCGACGTAGTCGCCGGCCGACCCCCGGCCGGGAACGCATGACCCGACCGCCTGAGGCACGCATTCCTGTTGATTCCAGCTCCGCGAATAGCTGATCGTGGTGCCGCCGGCCAGGGGCTGGAGCGCCCCCGTCGACACCGGGGGGCACACCGCCGGCCTCGAATCCCAGCCCTGCCGTGAGGGGCCATACCCGAACACCGAGGCCTGGCAGGTGTCGGCGGCGGCGGGTGCGTAACAGGTGCCGGCGCTGGGATTGGTGACCGTGATCGTGAACCCGACGGTGTCCTGGGGGTGATAGTCGGCCTTGTCGGTCGAGGTCCGGACCACCAGGCGGGCGAGATCGCACCCGGAACCCGGGGCGCCCGGCGGCGGCGCGGCGGCGCTGCGGCCCGGACCCTGCCGGGAGGGCTGAGCCGGCGAGGCTTCAGGCCGGCTCGGGCCGCCGGCCCGCGGCGACGCGGGCGCGACGGACCTCCCGCCCGGGCTCGCGCTGGGCGCCGGGACGGGGACCAGGATCAGCCCCCGCCCACCCGGCCGCAGGCCGAGCTGGCGGATCAGCTCGGGGGCGGCGACCGCCGCCGTCGAGAACGCCAGCAGCGCGGCGACCAGCGCGGCGACGCGCATCACGTCCCGGCGGCGGCCTCGCCCGCCGTCCAGCCTGGACATGGCCCGGGCGTGGAACCCCTGGGAAAGCTGGGTGACCTCGGCGAACCGGGCCCCCAGGGAGCGCAGCTCGAGCGCGAGGGGGTCGGCCCCACCCGTTGGCGCCGGCGAATCATTCATGCGCGTCAACCTCGTCGAGGTGGGTCCGCAGCTTGCCGAGGGTCCGGTGCAGGAGGACCCGGACGTTGCCCTCCGAGGTCCCGATGATCGCGGCGGTGACGGCGTGGGGCAGGCCGTCGACGCAGGCCAGGTAGACCAGCCGGCGCTCGCGCGGGGCCAGCGCCGCCAGCGCCCGCTGCAGCTTGGGATGGCCGAGGCGATCCTCGACCTGGGCGAAGGGGTCCGGCCGGGACTCCTCCCAGAACCGCAGCCGGGCCATCACCCGGCCGCGCCGGATGTGGTCGAGGGCCAGGTTGCCGACGGTGCGGAGCAGCCAGTTGCGGAACGCCGCGTCCTCGCCGGGCAGGTTGCGGGAGCCCCAGAGTCGCACCAGGGCGTCCTGCACCAGGTCCTCGGCGGTGGCCCGGTCGCGAACCAGCCAGAGCGCCAGCCGGAAGGCCGCCTCCTCGTAGTCGCGCGCCATCGCGTCGAACCAGGCGTGGCGGTCGACCGCCGGTACCCCGCCCGCCTGGTCCGTCACGCCGGCCCGGGCCGTCGCCGCCACCCAATCCTCCCGGGCCCTACCGGTCGATGCTCAGGGTCAACACGCCGCCGGTGGCCTGCGCCTGCAGCGGCACGTCGACGAAGACCGCCGGCGCCGGCCCGCACCAGCGGGGGTCCCCCCCGACCTCCAGGAAGACGTCGGTATAGCCCGCCGGCACCCCGAACGACGCCTGGCCGCAGACCACGCCGCCGGGGCTGTTTCCGCCCCCGCCACGACTGATGCTCCACATGCCGATCGCCGGCCGCCCGGCCGCGTCGGCGACGCTCGCCGTCATCTGGTGAGGGGCTCCGTCGAGGCACAGGTGGGCCCCGCCGATGACCCCGTCGCCGAGGTACGAGGAGCACCCGTCAGGGGGGTTGCCGCCCGGCGCTGAGATCGCGCCGGCCGGGGTATAGCGCCAGGTGTAGACCGTCGCGGCCGCCGTCGCGGTCGCCCCTCCGGCCAGCAGGGTCAGCGCCGTAAGCGGCGCCAGCACGAGCTTCTTCACGAACCACCTCCCGAGCCAGCCGTCCGGACACCCGGCCCCCGCTGGGCTCTTGACGGCTACTACGAACGAGCGGCCGGAAGCGTTACAGCGGCGGTTCGGCCGGCTTCCCGCGACGCCGGCGGCGGGTGACCAGGGCCACCGCCACCCAGGCCACGATCGCCATCAGGCCCAG
>DASZGP010000324.1:0-11491 GCA_035938695.1 Candidatus Dormiibacterota bacterium
CCGCCCCCAAGTAGGCCCCCAGGCCGCGGAGCCGGGGGGCCTTGTCCGCCCGCCCCACCACCGGCACCCCCCTCGCGACAGACTCAGATCCCGAGCGTGTCCCGGAAGACTCAGATCCCGAGCGTATCCCGGAGCTTGTCCAGCAGGTTCTTGGGCGCCGCCGCCGGCAACCCCGTCCGCCCGCCCAGCGCCTCGAACGCCCGTTTCTCCTCCGCCGAGAGCTTGGTCGGGGTGATCACGTGGACGATCACCACCTGGTCCCCCCGCCGGCCGGTCCGCACGTGGGGCACGCCGTGGCCGGCTATCCGCAGCTTGGTGCCGTACTGGGTCCCGGCGGGGATCTCCAGCTGGTAGACGCCGTCGACCGTGGGCACCTCGATGGTGTCGCCGAGCGCCGCCTGGGGGAAGCTGACGCCGAGGTCGTAGTAGATGTCGCGTTCGACGCGCCGGAGCACCGGGTCGCCGCCGACCCGGACGGCGACGTAGAGGTCGCCGTGGCCGCCGCCCTTGGCGCCGGCCTCACCCTCGCCGCCGAGCCTGATCTGGTCGCCGTCGTCGACGCCGGCCGGCACCTTGACCCGGAGACGGCGGACCGACTGGGTCCGGCCGCTGCCGGCGCAGCCGGCGCAGGGGTTCTCGACGATCTCGCCCTCACCCCGGCAGCGCGGGCAGGGGACGATGTTGACCACCTGGCCGAGGATCGACTGCATCGCCCGCCGGACCTGTCCCTGGCCGTTGCACTCGGGGCAGCGGATCGGCGCGGTGCCGGCCGCGGCGCCGCTGCCGGAGCAGGTCGCGCAGGTCTCGTGGCGGGGCACCTCGATCTCCTTCTCGACCCCGAAGACCGCCTCGCGGAACTCCAGGTCGAGGCGGTAACGGAGGTCGGGGCCACGGCGGGGGCCGGCCGGGCGGCGGCCGCCCTGGCCGCCGAAGAACATGTCGAAGATCTCGCCGAAGCCGGCCCCGGCGAAGCCCTCGAAGCCGGGGGCGCCGCCGACCCGGCCGTAGGTGTCGTACTGGCCGCGCTTCTCGGGGTCGGAGAGCACCGCGTAGGCCTCGTTGATCTCCCGGAAGCGCACCTCCGCCTCGGCGCTGCCGGGGTTGCGGTCCGGGTGGTGCTGCATCGCGAGCTGGCGGAAGGAGCGCTTGATCTCCTCCTGGGTGCAGCCGCGCGCGACGCCGAGGACCTCGTAATAGTCGCGGGTCATGGCCAACGCCGGGTCAGCTGTTCCGGACGACCTTGACCAGGCTGGGTCGGAGGACGCGGTCGTTCATCTGATAGCCGCGCTGGAGCTCCCCGACCACGGTGCCGTCGTCGTGCTCCGCCGAAGGCTCGCTCATCACCGCCTGGTGGAAGTTGGGGTCGAAGCGCTGGCCCAGGGCCTCGATCAGCGTCACGCCCTCGGACTCCAGCAGGTCGCGGAGCTGGCGCTCGACCAGCGACAGGCCGCTGACCCATTGGGCCACGGTCTCGTCGCCGGACTCGCCACCGGCCTCGGGAGCGTGCTCCAAGGCCCGCTCGAAGTTGTCCAGCACCGGGAGGAGCTTGGTGATCAGCTCGGCGTTGCCGAACTGGAGCCGGTCGAGCTGCTCCTGGCGGTGACGGCGGCGCATGTTCTCCATCTCGGCCGCGGTGCGGAGGTACTTGTCGCCGGCCTCGGCGGCGCGCTCCTCGGCCGCGGCCAGCTTCTCCTGGAGCTCGAGGAGCTGGCGCCGGGCATCCTTGAGATCGGCCCGGGCGCGGTCCTCGGCGGCCTTCGGCGGAGCCCCGGCGGCACCGTCGGGACCGGCCGCCGACATCCCTCCGGCGGGGCGGGTGATCCTCCGGGTCACGAATCCACCTCCATGGTTGAGCAGGCTACCCCGGCGGTCCGGGCGGCAATCATCACTGGTACAGCCTGGCGATCGAGCCGCCCGCCAGCCGCGAGATCAGGCGCAGCCGAGCCACCACCTGGGGATAGCGCATCCGGGTCGGTCCGATGGTGCCCAGCGTGCCCCGGATGCGGTCGGCGGTATAGGTGGTGACCACCACGCTGCACTCGCGCAGGCCCTGCTCGGGGTTCTCGTCGCCGATCACCACGTCGACGTCGTCGGCGCCGGCGGGCAGGCTGTCGAGGACCCGCGCCAGGTTCCGGCTCTCCTCCAGCAGCTCCAGCACCGGCAGCAGCTTCTCGGCGTCGAGGAACTCCGGCTGGCGCACCAGGTTGCGCACGCCGTCGTGGACCACGACCGTCGCCGACTGGGCGTCGTAGGCCGCCATGAACTCGGCCACGGCCTGGCCGGCGACCCGCTCCCAGTCCTCCAGCTCGGCGGCGGCGACCAGCGCCCTGACCTCCTCGGCGCGCTTGCCCTTGGCCTCCAGGTTGAGCCGGCCGGCGAGCACCGACGCCTGCTCCTGGGTCACCTCCAGGGGCAGCTCGACCGGCTGCTGGCGGACCAGGTTGCCCTCCAGGACCACCAGGGCCAGGATCCGGGCGCCGTCGAGGTGGATCAGGTCGAGGTACTTCAGCCGGCACTCCCGGCTCCGCGGCGCGCTGACCAGGCCGACGTTGTCGGCGGCCCTGGCGACGGCCATCGCGGTGCCTTCGAGGATCGCCTCGAGGTCCATCGGCAGCGAGGCGAAGAACTGCTCCAGGCTCTGGCGCAGGCCGGCGTCGACGGCGTCCTCGGTCATCAGGAAGTCGACGAAGTAGCGGTAGCCGAGGTCGCTGGGGACGCGCCCCGAGGAGGTGTGGGGCTGGCGCAGGTGGCCGCTGTCCATCAGGTGGGCCAGCTCGTTGCGGATGGTGGCCGAGCTCCAGCGCGCGAAGTAGCGCGCGGCCAGCTGCTGCGAGCCGACCGGCACGGCCGTCGTGGTGTAGTCGTCGACCACCGCCTTGAGGACCTGCTGCTTGCGCTCGTCCAGGTCACCCATGGCGTCTTAGCACTCCAGCCATCAGAGTGCCAATTCTACCGGACTCCCCGCGCTCGGCCACACGTCAGGCGGGCGACCGAGCTCCCCCGGGCAGGAACGCCGCGGCGACCGTGTTCAGCACGCGCCGCCCCCGCTCGGTCGCCACCAGGCGGCGCCCGCCGCGGGATGCCGCCAGCTCGACCAGCCCCCGCCGCCGCAGGTCCGCGATCGGCGCCGCCAGGGCCGCCTCCACGTCGACGCCGAAGGTCGCCCGGGCGAAGTCGAGGTCGACACCGGCCTCCTTCCGCAGCCCCATCATCATCAACTCCGCCAGCGCGGTCGGCAGGTCCGACCACTCGAACCCCGCGACCGGGCTCCTCCCCGCCTCCACCGCGGCGACGTAGGTGGCCGGGCTGGCGACGTTCCACCGCCGCAGCGCGACCGCCTCCGCCGGGGTCGTCTCGCCGATCCACACCGGCAGTCCCTGGCCACCACCCCGCAAAGGACCGTCCAAAGGCGTTTGGGGGGGTGGCGCGGGATTCGGGCGTGCGTGGCCCTGCGCCACGTGCAGGTACGCATGCGCCCCCGCCCCCGCCGCGGCATACGGCACCCCCCGCCAGTACGCCAGGTTGTGCCGGCACTCCCGCCCCGGCACCGCCCAGTTGCTGACCTCGTAGCGCCGCAGGCCGGCCACCGCCAGCAGCTCCTCGGCCGCCTCGTACTGCTCCACCTGCTCCCCCTCCTGCGGCAGCACGGTGCGCCCGGCCGCCACGTCGGCGCCCAGCCGGGTACCCGGCTCCGGGGTCAGCTCGTAGGCCGAGACGTGCTCAGGACCCAGCGCCAGGACCTCGCCCAGCACCTCCCGCCAGCGCCCCAGGCTGAGCCCCGGCACCGCGAAGATCAGGTCGCAGTTGACGTTGGCGAAGCCCGCCCGCCGGGCCCGGCGGAACACCGCGACCGCCTCGTCCGCGTCGTGGGCCCGCTCCAGGAAGCCGAGGCTGGCGGCGTCCAGGCTCTGGAAGCCCAGGCTGAGCCGGTTGACGCCCGCCGCCAGCCAACCCTCCATCCGCTCCGCCTCGGCCGACTGGGGGTTGGCCTCGATGGTCACCTCAGCGTCGGGGGCCAGGTCGAAGCCGGCCCGGACGGCGTCCAGGGCCATCCGGATGTGCTCGGCCGGCACCCGGCTGGGGGTGCCACCGCCGACGAAGACGGTGTCCAGCCGCGGCCCGCCCAGCGCGGCGCCCCAGGCCTTGACCTCCCGGGCCAGCGCGGCGGCGTAGCGCCCGAACAGGCCCTCCAGGCCCACGTGGGAGTTGAAATCGCAGTAGGGGCACTTGCTGACGCAGAAGGGGATGTGCAGGTAGAGGCTGTGCGGGTACGCTGTGGGACGATGACCACTCCCAAGCCCGACGAGCTCGGCCTGCTGGCGGTCAACTCCGGCCAGGTGCTTCTGATCCGGGCCCACGGCGAGACGGACTGGCGCATCCCCCGCGCGGTGGTGGCCGACGGCGACGTCGACGCCACCCACCTGGCGCTGGTCAGGGCCCACGGGCTGACCGTGGTCGAGGTCATCGACGCCGGGGTCCACAAGGTCGGCCACCACCAGTACGCCCTGCACCGGGTCAAGATCACCGAGCGGCCCGAGATCGAGGGCCTGGAGACGCGCCTGGTCCGCCTCTCGCAGCTCCCCCGCGCCCTCGCCGAGCCCGACAAGCACCTGCTCGACGCCCTGCTCCACTACTAGCCGGCCCATCACTCGTCCAGGGAGAGGACGGCCATGAAGGCCTCCTGGGGGATCTCGACGTTGCCCACCCGCTTCATCCGCTGCTTGCCCGCCTTCTGCTTCTCCAGCAGCTTGCGCTTGCGCGTGATGTCGCCGCCGTAGCACTTGGCGGTGACGTCCTTGCGGAAGGCCGAGACCGACTCCCGGGCCACGATCTTGCCGCCGATCGCCGCCTGGATCGGGACCTCGAACATCTGCCGGGGGATGAGGGTCTTGAGCTTCTCCGCCAGCCGGCGGCCCTGCTGGGCGGCGAACTGCCGGGGCACGATCATCGAGAGCGCGTCGACCGGGGCGCCGGCGACCAGGATGTCGAGCTTGACCAGGTCGGCCTCGGTGAACCCGAACACCTCGTAGTCCAGGCTGGCGTAGCCCTTGGAGCGCGACTTGAGCTGGTCGTAGAAGTCGTGGATCAGCTCGGCCATGGGCATCTCGTAGTGCAGCATCACCCGGTCGCCGGCCTGGTGCTCGAGGTTGACGAAGTCGCCCCGGCGGTCCTGGCAGAGCTGCATCATGGCCCCGGTGTACTCCGTGGGGCAGATCACCGAGACCTTGGCCCGGGGCTCCTCGACCTTGATCCCGTGGTGCGGCGGCGGGAAGCGCTCGGGGTTGTCGATCATCTCGACCCTGCCGTCGGGGTGGGTGATCCGGTAGGCCACGGTGGGCGCGGTGGCGATCAGCTCCAGGTTGAACTCCCGCTCCAGCCGCTCCTGGACGATCTCCATGTGCAGCAGGCCCAGGTAGCCGCAGCGGAAGCCGAAGCCCAGGGCCAGCGAGGACTCGGGCTCGTAGATCAGCGCCGCATCGTTGAGCTGGAGCTTCTCCAGGGCGTCCTTGAGATCCTGGAACTGGTCCGAGCTCTGGGGGTAGATGCCGGCGTAGACCATCGGCAGGGCCTGCTTGTACCCCGGCAGGGCCGGCGCCTCGCGACCGACCTCCAGCATGGTGTCGCCGACCCGGGCGTCGCGCAGGTTCTTGATCGAGGCGATGACGTAGCCCACCTCGCCCGAGAGCAGCTCGGCCTCCTGGCGCATCGCCGGACGGAAGGTCCCCACCTCGTCGACCTGGAAGGTCTTGCCGGTGCTGGCCATCCGCACCTGGGTGCCCGGGGCCAGGCGGCCGTTCATCACCCGGACATGGCTGATCACCCCGCGGTAGGCGTCGAAGTGGGAGTCGAAGATCAGCGCCTGGAGCGGGGCCGCCGAGTCGCCCTTCGGCGGGGGCACCATCCGCACCACGGCCTCGAGGATCTCGCGAATGCCGATGCCCTCGCGGGCGGAGGCCAGGATGCAGTCCTCGCCGTGCAGGCCGATGACCTCCTCGATCTCCTCGCGCACCACCTCCGGCTGGGCCGCCGGCAGGTCGATCTTGTTGATGACCGGCACGATCTCCAGGTTCTGGTTGATCGCGGAGTAGACGTTGGCCAGGGTCTGGGCCTCCACCCCCTGGGCCGCGTCGACCACCAGGATGGCCCCCTCGCACGCCGCCAGCGAGCGCGAGACCTCGTAGGAGAAGTCGACGTGCCCAGGCGTGTCGATCAGGTTCAGCTCGTAGGTCCGCCCGTCGTCGGCCTTGTAGGCCAGGCGGACGGGGGCCAGCTTGATGGTGATGCCCCGCTCCCGCTCCAGGTCCAGCTGGTCGAGCAGCTGGTCCTGCATGTCGCGCTTGTCGACCGCGCCGGTCAGCTCCAGGATGCGGTCGGCCAGGGTCGACTTGCCGTGGTCGATGTGGGCGATGATGCAGAAGTTGCGGATGCCGGCGAGAGCCTTCTGGCTCTCCGCCGTGCGGCTTACGACCTCGGGCATGAGACCGCCGATTCTATCGGGGGCCGGCCCTCCGCCGGCTCAGGTGGGGGCGCCCGGCGATCCGCAGGGAGGCCGGGCGCCCGCCGGGACTACGGGAGGCAGTGCACCAGGCCGGACGCGCACAGCAGGCTGCCGTCGGCGATGGCGATGCACCTGATCAGGGTGGCGCAGATGCACAGGGTCAGCTGGGTCTGGGTCGTGGGGATGTTCTGGCCGCCACCGGCACCGCCGAGGTCTTCGGGGTTCAGGTTGCGGACAGTCTCGCGGGACAGCCGAAGGCCGTTCTCAGTCTTCATACCTTCCTTCCTCCAGGAATCTTGGGCGCGCCACCCATCCGGGGCCGCGTTCTGGCCCAGATTCTGCCACGCATGGAATGTGTTGCGGTCGCAAGGGTGCGAGAATCCCTCCTGCATGGCCAAGGCCCGCGCCAAGACAGCCCTCGTCCTCGCCAGCGGTGGGATCGCCGGCGTGTCCTACGAGGTGGGCGCCCTGCGGGCCCTGGACCACGTGCTGCTCAACCGCACGGTCAACGACTTCGACATCTTCGTCGGCACCAGCGCCGGCGCGGTGGTCTCGGCCTGCCTGGCCAGCGGGATGCCGCCGATCATGCTGGCGGGCCTGATCGCCGGCACCGTCCCCGGGTTCCAGACCATGGGCCGCTCCCAGCTCTACCGGCCCAACCTGGCCGAGGCGGCGCAGCGGCTGAGCCAGGCGCCGCGGCTGGTCCGCGACGCCGCCCTGGAGTACTGGCGCTTCCGCGACCGGGTGCCGCTGAGCGAGGCGATCTACTCCCTGACCCCGCTGATCCCGTCGGGCATCTTCACCAACGACGGCATCGAGGGCTACCTCCGCCAGACCTTCGCCAAGGCCGGCCTCAGCGACGACTTCCGCGACGTCCCCAAGGAGCTCCACGTGGTCGCCGCCGACATCGACAACGACGAGCGGGTGGCCTTCTCCCGCTTCAGCCACCCCGAGGTGCCGATCTCCAAGGCGGTCTCGGCCTCGACCGCCATCCCGGTGCTCTTCCGCCCCGTCGAGATCGGCGGCCACTTCTACGTCGACGGTGGCATCAAGGGCCAGGCGGCGGTGGACATCGCCATCAGCCGGGGCGCCAAGCTGATCGTGGTCATCAACGGCCTGGTGCCGCTGGACACCCCGGCCATCTCCAAGCGCGCGACCACCGCGCGGGCCCGCCACACGATCATGGACCTGGGGCTGCGGGCGATCTACAACCAGGTCGTCCGGGGGATGCTCCACGACAGCCTGATCGACCACATCCGGATGGTCCGCGACAAGCACCCCGACGTCGACATCCTGTTGATCGAGCCGATGCCCGACGACGAGAAGATGTTCTTCCACGAGGTGATGAGCTTCTCGGCCCGGCTGATCGTCCTCCAGCACGGCTACGAGACGGTCACCACCGGGCTCCACGGCCTCTGGCCCTACCTCTCCAAGATCCTGCCCAAGTACGGCATCGAGATCACCCGCGAGGTGCTCGACCGCAAGCCGCCGGAGCTGCCGGTGGAGGAGATGGAGCGCCGCATCGGCGTCCTGGGGCGGCTGCGCCACACCGTGCTCGACCGCCGCGGCGTCCGCGAGGCCGAGCCCGCCTCCAAGCTGACGGTGCCGCGCATCCGCAAGCCGGCGGTCGAGGCGGTGGCCCCGGAGCCGCCGGTCGCCCCGGCGCCTAAGCGCGCGCGGGCCGCGGCGGCGGGCGGCAGCCAGGCCCGGCGCACGCCGCCGCGTGGCCGGGGCGCATTCCGGCCGCGGGTCATCTCCTCGGACGGGGGCGAGTAGCGGCGGCCTGGCGGCGGCCCGGACGAGGGGCGCCGCGGCCGGCGCCGCCACAGCCGCTTGACGTCAGCCGGCCGCGAGCTGGAGCGCGGGGCGCTGCCCCAGGGGACCCTTGACCCGGTGGCTGAGGACCATGTCGATGACCTCGTCGACCTCGGGCTTGCCGACCTTGCGCACGCCGCGCAGCGCGGCCAGGGCCTGGGCCGCCTTGCGGGCGGTGAGGTCGGCGCGGTGGCCGTCGACGCCGAGCGAGACGTTGAGCTCGGCGATCGCCGCCAGCACGTTGCGCGGCACCTCGACCGAGGGCAGCCGCTGGATGGCGTCGGCGATCTTCTTGGCCTCGGCGTCCTCGGCGGCGGCGTAGGTCGCGGCGAAGCCCTCGGGGTCGGCCTCCCAGGCCTCCCGGCGCTCCACGATCTCGACCCGCTCGCGGACGTCGCGGATGCCGACGACGTCGACGGCCAGGCCGAAACGGTCGAGCAGCTGGGGCCGCAGCTCGCCCTCCTCGGGGTTCATGGTCCCGACCAGGATGAAGCGCGCTGGGTGCCAGACCGAGATGCCCTCACGCTCCACGATGTTGACCCCCATCGCGGCGGCGTCCAGGAGCACGTCGACGATGTGGTCGTCGAGCAGGTTGACCTCGTCGACGTAGAGGATGTTGCGGTTGGCCTCGGCCAGCACGCCCGGCTCGAAGCGCTTCTTGCCGGTCTTGATCGCCGACTCGATGTCGATGCTGCCGACGACCCGGTCCTCGGAGGCGTTGATCGGCAGCTCGACCACCCGCATCCGGCGCCGGCCCACCGGCAGGGTCTCGCCGGCGGCGACCCGCTCGGTGCAGTCGGAGCACAGCGTGGTGTGGGCCCCGGGGGCCGGCGGCTCGCAGGAGTAGCGGCAGTCGGCGACGATGTCGATCTCCGGCAGCAGCCGGGTCAGGGCGCGCACCGCGGTCGACTTGGCGGTGCCCTTCTCGCCCCGGATCAGGACCCCGCCGACCGCCGGGTTGACGGCGTTGAGCTCCAGCGCCAGGCGCATCCGGTCCTGGCCGACGATGGCCGTGAAGGGGAAGATCTGGCCGCGCGGGCTCAGCCCCGCCGGGTCCGCCATCAGGCCGTCCGCTGGCCGCCTGTCTGGGGCCCCCGCCGGGCCGGCCCGGTGGGCCGGAGGGTCTCCTGGACCCCGGCCAGGATGGCACCCTGGTTGAGGTCGAAGAGACCCAGGTAGCGGCCTCCGAGGTGCTCGGCCAGGTCGTTGCAGGCGTTCAGCGCGTAGCTGCTGTAGGCCGACCCCGAGAGCTGGGCCAGGCGGCGCGCCGGCAGGCTCCGGGAGTAGTCCCGGGCGGAGTCGATGACCAGCGCCCTGATGCCCTCCTGGCGAATCTGGTCGGCCACTCGCTGGGCCTCGATCAGCGGCTCCTCGCCGCCCACCGAGATGTTCCCTCTGCCGTCCGATATGAGCACCAGGAGAGGGTACACGTCGGGGTTCTTGAGACGCTCCGTGCGGACCAGCTTGAGCCCCTCGACCAGCCCGTGGGTCAGCGGCGTGGTGCCGCCGACGGTCAGCCGCGAGAGCCGCCGCTCGGCCGTCTCGACGCTGTTGGTGGGCCGCAGCACGACCCGCGCCTCGCGGCCCGAGAAGACCACCAGGGCGACCTTGTCGCGGCGCACGTAGGCGTCCCGGAGCAGCGACAGCACGGCGCCCTTGGTGGCGTTCATGCGCTGCTCGGCGTCCATCGAGGCCGAGGCGTCGACGACGAACACGATCAGGTTGCCGATCTTGCGGTCGCGGACCTTCTGGCGCAGGTCCTGGCGCTCCAGGCGGAGGTGCTCGCCCGCCGCCTCCCCGCCGGCCACGGCCTCGGCGCGGCGGCGGGCCTGGAGCGGGGCGGCGGCGCGCAGGGTGGCGTCGAGGGCCAGGTCGGTGGTCTTCTCCACGGTGGTGGCGCGGACGTAGCGGCCTCTTCGCTCGTCGGTCTGGCTCTTGGTCCGCTTGCCGGCGGCCTTGCGCTGGCGGCGCTCCCGGGGGATCTCGATCTTCTTGAGGGCGAAGACGTCGCCGGCGAAGGGCTCGGCGCCGTCCACCGGTTGGGGGTCGCTGGGCTCCAGCGGGGCCGTCCCGGCGCTGGTCTCGGTCTCCTGGGTCTCGCCGCCGGCGGAGGTCTCCTCCTGGGTCTGGCCGGCCGCCTCGGACTCTCCCTTCTGGCGCTGGGCCTCGGCCTCCAGCTCCCGCAGCTTCTCCTCGGCCTGGGCCCGCATGTCCTCCTGGGCCTGCGGCCGGGCCTGCTGGCCGACCTCCCGGCGACGGTGGGCCAGGGCCAGCTCGACCGCGTCCTGGACCTCGGGCAGCCCGACCTGGGCCAGCCCGCGCAGCGCCGCCAGGGCCCGCGCGGCCCGGATCACCACGATGTCGGCGCGGTGCCCGGAGACCCCGGCGGCCACCGCCAGGCTGGCCACCAGCTCCAGCATCACCTTGCTGACGGCGACCTCCTCGACCCGCGCCGCCGCCGCCACGATCTGCGCCGAGAGCTCGGCCTCGGCCGCCGCCGCGCCGACCGCGAAGCCCTCGGGGTCGAGCGCCCGGGCGGCGTCCTGCTCCATCACCCGCACCCGCTCCTCGACCGACTCCGCGGCCCGGACGTCGACGCAGAGGCCGAAGCGGTCGAGCAGCTGGGGCCGCAGCTCGCCCTCCTCGGGGTTCATGGTCCCGACCAGGATGAAGCGCGCGGGGTGGGTGTACGAGACCCCCTCCCGCTCGATGGTGTTGACGCCCATCGCCGCCGCGTCGAGGAGGACGTCGACCAGGTGGTCCTCGAGGAGGTTGACCTCGTCGACGTAGAGGATGTTGCGGTTGGCCTGGGCCAGCACCCCGGGTTCGAAGCGGCGGGCGCCGTGGCGGATGGCGGCCTCGATGTCGATCGAGCCGACCACCCGGTCCTCGCTGGCGCCGACCGGCAGCTCCACCACGCGCATCGGCATCTCCACCCCGGGCAGGGTCTCGCCCGCCTCCCGCCGGGCCCCGCAGTCGAGGCAGAGCGCGGCGGTGGGGGCGCCGGGATCACAGGAGTAGTGGCAGCCGACGACCACCTGGCGGTGAGGCAGCAGCACCGCCAGCGCCCGCACGGCGGTCGACTTGGCGGTGCCCCGCTCGCCCCGGATCAGGACCCCGCCGACACGCGGGTTCACGGCGTTGACGACCAGGGCCAGCTTCATCTGCTCCTGGCCC
>DASZGP010000325.1:0-5135 GCA_035938695.1 Candidatus Dormiibacterota bacterium
GACCGCGGCCAGGATCAACCACCCCCGTCCGCTCAGGCCGGGCGCCACGCTCAGGGCGCCGACCAGGTAGGGCAGCGCAGTATAGCCCAGGGGGAGGAGGAGAGAGGTGGCCAGTCCCCGGCCCGACAGCCGGATCGGGCGCAGCGAGTAGGCCCCGTTGAACAGGACGCCGGCCAGGACCGCGAGGCCCACCCAGGGGTTGACCGAGAACCCGATCGCCAGCGCCAACGCGGCGCACGCGCTCCCCATCACCACCAGCTCGGCGCGGGACGCCTGGCCGCCCAGCAGCGGCCGGCCGCGCGCCTGGGGGATGTTGATCCGGTCGATCTGCTCGTCGGCGATGTCGTTGAGCGTGGTGGCATGGACGAAGCACAGGGCCACCACCACCAGGCACCCGAGGAACCTGAGGTCGAGCAGCTCCGCCGCGCCGGCCTGGGCCATGCCGATGGCGGCGAAGAGGAACAGGACCACGAGGACCGGGGGCCTGGACATCATGACCATCACCCGCGCCAGCCGGGCGGTGGAGCCCAGCACCTACTTGGAGCTGCCATAGCTCTTCATCGCGAGCGAGAAGAGCACGAAGAAGGCCACCAGGGAGAGGCCGGCCAGGAAGAGCACGCCGGCCAGGATGGCGCCCATGACCAGCAGCACGGTCCTCCACGGCCCGCGGGACGGACCCGGCGGGTCGGGGGGCTCGTACCCCGCCGGCATTCCCAGTCGGTTGGTCATCGGGCGTTCACCTCGCAGTCCAATGTGGGAGATCGCTGGTAACCCGGGAAGTCCTGGAGCAGCGCGCCCTTTACTCGCTCCGCGAGCAGGTCGACACTCGCCGAGTTGACGAAGGTCCGCGCCGCGATGCGCCGCCCCGAGCTGCGTTCCGTCTCGTAGCGGTCCAGGCGCGACCCCAGCTGGTCCTGGTCACGCCGGTGCAGGCGGTCGTGGACGCGCTCCCGCGAGTCCTCGATCTGGTACACGACGGCGTGCGCGTAATGCTTGGCGACCAGGCCGACCAGCTCCGCCCGCAGCATCACGGCGGGCACCCGGCCGCCGCCGGGGTCCTGGACCGGCGGCAGGCCGTAGCGGTAGGGCAGGTCGAACATCTCGACCGCCTCGATGAAGAATCCCTCACGGGTCAGCCGATCGAACTCCATGTCGGTGACGAATCGATGTTCCAGGCTGCCCTGGCGCTCGTCCGCGCGGCGCGGCCGGGTGGTCCAAGAGGGCGTCAGGTGGATCACGCCCTGGCGGTGGAGGCGGCGCGCCAGCGTCGACTTCCCGCTCGCCGACGTGCCGATCAGGACCAGCAGGGGGGCCGCGCGCCCGAGTCGCGCGACGGCGGCCTCGGCGGCCATCAATAGGTGGTCCTGACCATGAACAGGACCCAGAGCCCGTGGTAGGCGACCAGCAGGGCCGCGGCCGCGCGGACGGTGGTGCTCAGTCCAACGAGGCCGGTGCGCGCCGAGGTCGCGGCCTGGAAGGCCAGGATCGCCAGCAGGCCCATCAGCAGCAGCACGGCCGGCAGGATCAGGCCGGCGCCGGAGAAGAGGTGGCGTAGGTAGACCGCCGCCGGCGCGCCCACCAGCGGCACCGCCACGAATCGCGCCGAGGTCGCCACCACCGCCACGCCGGCCAGGAGCACGATCCGCAGCCGCCAGCTCCAGCCGCCGGCGCGGGCGGCGCGGCGGGCGACCGCGCGCAGGATGCCCAGCGCGAGGAGGTAGAACGCCATCACCACCAGCCCGATGGCCAGGAACTGACCCAGGCTGGCCTTGGCCGTCGCCTGGTAGGCGCTGGGGGAGAGGACGAACTTGACGACCACGATCAGCGAGTTGTATCCCAGCATCAGGCCGAACCAGGCACGACCGAGGCCGGCCGAGTGGGCCACCCAGAGCAGGTAGGCGGCGGAGGTGCCGATCAGGACCAGGGCGGTGAGGGCGAACCGCGTCGACTGCTTGACCTGCGAGCTGTCCCCGGTGAAGCCGTGGCCCAGGCCCGGGACCAGCAGCACGGCCAGCGCGGCGACCAGCAGCAGCCCGACCGGCAGCCATCGGCTGACGTGGGGCCCGATCGAGCCGGCCTGATCCCCGTACCGGGCGGGCATATCGCGGAATCTAGCATGGGGTGTGACGGTAGAATCTGCGGCGGCATGAAGGTCTGGACATTGACCAAGGGGGGCCCGACGGTGGAGGTCACCGACACCGGCTGGATCAGTGGGGGCGATCCCGACCTCCTGGAGGAGGTGCGGACCGCCTTCGAGCAGCCGCTGGACGACGAGGGCAACTTCCCGCTGCCGGGGATGCGGGGGTACCAGGAGAAGCGCATCGGGCAGCTGGCGGGGGCGGGCTGGAAGGTCGTCTCGACCCACGAGGTCTGAGGCCGGTGGCGGGTGAGGACGCCGGCGCGCTGAGCTTCACGGCTTCCCTCCAGGCGACCTGCCAGAGCCAGCGCAGCCACCTCTGCGTGGGGCTCGACCCCGACCTCGACGACCTCCCCGAGGGCTTCGAGCGCGACCCCGAGGACGTGCTCCGGTACGTGGTGGCGATCGTGGAGGCGACGGCGGAGTTCGCGGCGGCGTTCAAGCCCAACTCGGCGTTCTACGAGGCGATGGGGCCGGCCGGGATGGAGGTGCTGCAGGCGGTGGTGGCCTCGGTGCCGCGGGAGCTGCCGGTGATCCTCGACGTCAAGCGCGGCGACGTCGGGCATACCGCCCAGCGCTACGCCGAGGTGGCCTTCGACGTCATCGGCGCGGCCGCCGCCACGGTCAGCCCCTACCTCGGCGGCGACAGCCTGGGGCCCTTCCTGGAGCGCGCCGACCGGGGCACCTTCGTGGTCTGCCGCACCTCCAACCCGGGCGCCCGCGACCTCCAGGACCTGGACGTCGGCGGGCGGCCGCTGTATCTCGAGGTCGCCCGCCGCTGCCGAGAGTGGAACACCCGGGACAACGTCGGGCTGGTGGCCGGGGCCACCTACCCGGAGGAGCTGGGCGCGATCCGAGCGGAGTGCCCGGGCCAGCCGCTGCTGATTCCCGGCGCGGGTGCCCAGGGGGGCGACGTGGCCGCCGCCGCGCGCCGGGCGGCGGGGGAGGGGGGGGACGAGCCGTTCGTGATCAGCGCCTCGCGGTCGCTGGTCAAGCCTCGCCAGGGCCACGACGTGCACGCCGGCGCCGCGCACGCCGCCCGCGAGCTGCGCGACCAAATCAACGCCGCCCTCAGCCGCACGCCGATCTAGCTTCCGACAATGCCCCGCGCGGTCGTCACCCTCACCGGCCACATCATCGACAGCCTGGTCCTGCCCCGGGTCTGGGACACGATCATGGACCTCGGCGGGAACTTCGACGTCGAGGAGATGCGGGTCGGCAAGCGCAAGGACGAGCACTCCTTCGCCCGTCTCTCGGTGGAGGCCGCGACCGACGAGCTGCTGCGCGAGATCCTGCTGGCGATCCAGCCGCTGGGGGCCACCGCGGCCGAGGAGGTCGACGCCGAGACCGAGCCGGTGAGCCAGCCCGGGGTCTTCCCGGAGAGCTTCTACTCCACCAGCAACCAGGCCACCTTCGTGCGCGTCGGCGGCCGCTGGCTGGAGGTGGCGGACATCGAGATGGACTGTGGCATCGTCCTCGAGGAGGGCCGGGCCCGGACCCTACCGGTCGACGAGGCGGAGACCGGGATGCGCATCGTCACCGGCCACAACGGCATCCGGGTGCAGCCGCTGGAGCGGGCCCGCAGCCGCGAGATCTTCGGCTTCATGCAGTCCCAGGTCTCGGCCGAGAAGCCCAAGCAGCTGATCATCCGCGAGATCGCGGCCTCGATGCGCCGGATCCGCGAGGAGCGCGGCGCCATCCTCTTCGTCGGCGGCCCGGCGATCATCCACACCGGCGCCGGACGCTACCTGGCCTGGATGATCCGGGAGGGCTGGGTCCAGATCCTCTTCGCCGGCAACGCGCTCGCGGCCCACGACATCGAGGCCGCGATGTACGGCACCTCGCTGGGCATCAGCCTCAACTCCGGGCTGGGCACCGAGCACGGCCACGAGCACCACATCCGAGCCATCAACCGGGTCCGCGGCGCGGGCTCCATCCCGGCGGCGGTGGAGGCCGGGATCCTGACCGAGGGCGTGATGTACGAGGCCACCCGGCGGGGCATCGAGATGGTGCTGGCGGGCTCGATCCGCGACGACGGCCCCCTGCCGGACGTGGTCACCGACGTGGTGGTGGCCCAGAAGCTGATGCGCGCCGCCATCCACCAGCACGACGTGGGCCTGGCGCTGATGGTCAGCACCATGCTCCACAGCATCGCCACCGGCAACCTGCTGCCGGCCAGCGTCCACGCCGTCTGCGTCGACATGGAGCCGGCGGTGGTGACCAAGCTGACCGACCGCGGCTCCTTCCAGACCATCGGGCTGGTGACCGACGTCGAGTCCTTCCTGCGCGAGCTGGTCGGCGACCTGGGCGGATGAGGTCCACCAGAGCAGCGCCATGAGCGGGCCGCTGCTGCTGTCCCACCCGGCCTGCCTGGAGCACCGCGCCCCCGACCACCCCGAGCGGCCGGAGCGGCTGACCGCCATCCGGGAGGCGATCGGGGCCGACCCGCTGACCGCGGGGCTGGAGTGGGCGCAGCCGCCCGACGCCACCGACGCGGAGCTGGAGGCGGCCCACCGGCCGGGCTACGTCGAGGCCGTCCTGCGGGCCGCCCGGCGGGCCGACGAGGACGGTCGGGGCGGCTGGGTCGACGCCGACACCTGGATCGGACCCGGCTCGCGGGCGGCGGCGCTGGCCTCGGCGGGGGGCGCGGTCGAGGCCGTGCGGCAGGTCCTGGGCGGGGGGCGCCGGACGGCCTGGAGCCTGACCCGTCCGCCCGGCCACCACGCCACCCGCGACGTGGCGATGGGCTTCTGCCTCCTCAACAACGTCGCGGTGGGGGCCGGCGCGGCGCTGGCGGCGGGCCTCGAGCGGGTGGCCATCGTGGACTTCGATGTCCACCACGGCAACGGCACCCAGGACGTGTTCTACGAGCGCGCCGACGTCCTCTACATCTCCACCCACCAGTGGCCCCTGTACCCCGGCACCGGCGCCCGAACGGAGCGGGGGAGGGGAGCGGGCGAGGGCTTCACGCTCAACGTCCCGATGGCCGCCGGCGGGG